>JANOHP010000054.1:0-37619 GCA_031406575.1 Hyphomicrobiales bacterium | reverse complement strand
GTGGCTGTAGCGGCTGGTGGTGGCCTGCGACTTGTGCCCGAGTACGCCACCGATCAGCAGTAAGGACGCCCCGGCCGTGACGCCGATAGAGGCCGTGGAGTGCCGCAGATCGTGAACGCGCGCTGGCGGGATGCCGGCCTTGGCCGCGATACGCAGCCAGGGCCAGCGGGTGTTGGCGAGTGGCTTGCCGGCCGTCCGCCCCGCGAACACGAATGGGCAGCCCTCCAGTCTCGGTAACGCTTGAAGGATTTGGCGAACCGGGGCAGGGATTGGAATATCGCGCTTGCCGACTTTCGAATCCGGCAGCCGGAACAAAGCCGCCTCGAAGTCGACCGATGCCCACTGTAGGAGTCGCAACTCGGACGAGCGCATGCCGGTGAGCAACAAGCAGCGGAATATCGCGGCCTGCCACGGGGACAGCGTGTTGTCGGCCTCGAGGTCGCGGATGGCAGCACCTACAGCCCCGATTTCGGCCGGCGACAGGTAGCGTTGGCGCGGCTGCTCCGGAAACTTCTTGAGCCCCTTGCACGGGTTCTGTCGATCCGGCCGGTAGTCGCCAGCAATTGCCCAGCTCATGAACTTGCTGAGGACCTGAATTGTCCGGTTCGCCGTCACCGTCATCGTACGCATGCTGTGATGCAGGCCGCGCACGTCGCCGTGCGACAGGTCGCGGACCCTGATCTTGCCGAGCCGAGGATTGATATAGGATCTGAATGCGCGCTCGTATTCGACGTAGGAGCGCGCTTTCAACTGGGTCTTGCCGTGGATCGCCAGAAATTCGCGCGATAAGGTTTCGACTGAGAGTGCCCCTTGTTCCTCGACCACCTTGCGCTTTTTCTCGGCAGCGGGATCGATGCCTCGCCGCACATCGCCAAACAGCGCCTGAGCTTGCCGGCGGGCGCCCTCTACGGTCCACGGGCGGCCGAATTGCCCGAGCGTAAAGGTCCGCAGATTGGTTCCACGACCGCCCATCCGGTAGCGAAGCTGAAACACCTTCCGCCCGGCAGGTGTGATCTTCAAACAGAACCCTGGAAGCTCGGTGTCGAACAGGACGACCGCCCTGCCTGCGATTGCGGCGTCATCGACGACCCTCTTGGTCAGCTTGACCGGCATGTGCTGTTTCCCTTTGGCCAGTCGGTGAATGCTGGCGTGAATGCTAGACCCGATTCTAGCATTCACCGTGGGGCATGCCGTAGCACTCTCGCGCAACCCGGAACAGTTAAAAAATCAATAAACACAGGCTAATTGGCACTCTCTGGAAATCCAGAGAAATGCCCGGAAATCGGTCATTGTCAAACTTCCAAGCTGATGACGGGGGTTCGATTCCCCCTACCCGCTCCAAGTCTTGCCTTCTCCATTCCGCAGGCAGGGGTGGCGGTTTCGCCGCTGGAGGCATTGCGCGGGCTAAGCGGGGAGTGGGCCGAGCAAGCCTTCCTCCATGGCCTTGATCTGTAAAGCCAAGTAGCGTGAGTAGATACGGCACTGCGGCAGCCCGCCAGCGATGAACCACAGGCCCTGTTGCGGAGTGCGCTTGAACATATTGGCCATTTCGCCGTCCTCGCCAATGCCCCACACTTGACCGACGCGCTCAGCGATTTTCGGTCCGAGCGCACGGTGAACGAGTTCGGCTTGCGGTTCGTAGCCGGTCGCAAGTACGATGAGGTCGGCCGGTACCGTCGTCCCGTCTTTCAGCAGAGCGCCAGTCTCGCAGAAGCGCTCGATCCGGTCGAACTGCAATAGGCCGATCTCGCCTTTGATCATCAGCTCCGAGCTGCCGGCGTCCAGATTGTAGCCGCCTCCGCGTCGGCGATATTTCATCTGGTGGCCGGTGTCGTCCTCGCCGATATCATACTTGAACCCGATGCGTTTGAGGCCCTCGATCATCTCCTTGTCGAGCTCCGCCATGCGCTGCATCGAAAGCTGATAGCCCTTGATCAGCAGCGGCGGCGTGCCGGAGGTGGCGATGATATCGCAGTCATCGAGTGGGGCCCCCTCTTCGTACAGCGCGTAATTGAGCTTGGCCGAAGGATCGATGGAAACGACGGTTGTCGAGCCGCGTTGGATGATCGTCGTGGCGATATCGTAACTGTGCAGATCGAGTGCGATGTCGTTGCCGCTGGTGCCGGTGCCCAAGACGAGTGCCTTACCGCCTTTCCACGCTGCACCGTTGGCGAAGCCCTCCGAGTGGAGTACGTCGCCCTTGAAGGTGTCGAGACCGGGGAGGGTCGGGACATAGGGAATGCTGCTGACGCCGTTGGCGAACACGATGTGGCGAGGGCGCATGACGCGCTCGCTGCCATCGGCGCGCTTGAGGCGAGCGGTCCAGCATTTGGCCACCTCGTCCCAACTTCCATCAATGAACTCGGTCGAGGTCCAGCAGTTGATTTCCATGGCGCGTGCATAGATCTCGAACCAGTCGCCCAGCATGTCCTTTGGTACGTATTTCGGATAGGTCGGGGGAAACGGCATGTAGGGAAGATGGTCGACCTCGATCGAATTGTGCAGCGCCAGGGAGTGATAGCGCATACGCCAGTTGTCGCCGATCCGCGCCCATTTTTCCACGACCAGCGTATCGACCCCGACTTGGTTCAGCCGCGCCGCGATCGCAAGGCCAGACTGCCCCGCGCCGATCACCAGAACCGCAGGATCTCGATCAGCATATGCTTCGAGACGCTGGCGCATGTCGAACCAGTTCTCGCCGCCGAAATTGCGCGAGAAGGCTGCTCCAGTCGGGCGGTGTGTGCCGATCTTTTCCTCGAAGCCCTTCAGTTCTTCGAGGTTGGTGGAAAAGACCCACGCCCGCATGTCGCTCCTGCTGGGAGATGATGCGTCTGCGGTGAGCCGTAAAATGCCATTGCAGCGGCCCACGCCGGTCTCGAACTCGAAAATCGCCTCGACCACTTCGACGCCGAGGCGGCGAACGCGCCTGGGCGGCGTGCGGCCGGCTGGGAGATGAAATCCGCAAGCCTTGGTCGCCTTCTGGCGTTCGATGAGGCTCGCAGCAATTTGTTCGCGGCCATAGGTGGGGGTCAGGTGCCATGTGAAGGCCAGGATATCGCGCCAGTGGCAATCCGCTTGAAAGAGCGCCGCAAGACCAGCGGTATCCGCCCGAGTGAGGGCCGTTTCGAAGGCCGCCAACCAGCCAGCGGCCTGCCGGCGCGCAGCTTCGGCCGCTTTCTGCTCGTGCAACGAAGCATCGACATCGTTCATTTGCGTCCCCAACTTCGCCGGCCCCTCGGGCCACCCGACACAGGATTGATCCGGCGGCATCAAAGCACAACTGGGGATTGCGTGCCACGGAGGTTGCAAGCGCACATTGTCGGTTTGGCTCGGCTGCATTTGGCGAGCAGCAGAACCTGTGTGCGGAGCTCCTGCAACTCGGTGGTCCTGTGGACGTACGGGCGGTCTGTCTCTGCCTTCGGCAAGACACCACACGTTCATTCGATCCGACAAAGTCTTCGATAAAAAATCCTTTATTTCGCGCAAGAGCCGAGAACCCTGCACGGAAAATGGCCTCGCGCCGGCCCCCGCTCCCGCAAAACGATCAAATCGTTATGGATGCATTGGGAAATTCGTAACACCGGGTGAATACAGTCGTTTACCAACGAAATGGGCTCGAGATCCAACCGCATGACAACCTTTTCGGCAGATCCGATCGTCGGTCCGCGCAGATCACGTGTCGTGGGCGGCGTGTTGGTGTTTGTGGCCGCTGCGGCGTTCCTCCTTTATTACACATCGGGTTTTGGTTTGATCGGGTCCGCTCCCGATCCCGTCTCGGTGCAAGCGACTGCGAAAGCCGGCACCAGTAAATCGATTGCCGCACCCGTATCGACGGACGCCTCTGCGGTATCACCGAAGGCTGTTGCCGGCGCCACCACCGTGGACGCCCAGGCTGCGAGGGTCCTGTTCGATCGCGGGGCCGGTTTCATCGACACGCGCATCGACGCAGATTGGGAAGCTGGGCGAATCCCGGGCGCCGTACACCTCGAGCTCAAATCAAACTTCACCGATGGCGCACTTCGCCGACTGCTCAGAACCGACGCCGAACTCGTCATCTACTGCAACGGCGAAAGCTGCCTACGCTCGGCGGAAGCGGCAGTGAAAGCCCTCGGTTGGGGTTTCACGAAAGTCTACTATTTCCGGGATGGATATCCCGCATGGAAAGCCGCCTCTCATCCTCTCGAATAAGGCCGTTGGCCTGAAGGACGCCTAGCAATGACGTTGAGAGCTCGCATCGTTGTCGGCGCGGTCGCGGCAATTTTGGCTGTTGGCCTGGGCTTTCTGTGGGTCGGCCAACACGCACAGTCGCAGCTCGATCGACGGCTCAGCCACGCGTTGATCCAGGAAAAAGTCACCCTGTGGACGAAAATCGTGGCGGCGCAGCGTGCGCAAATGGAAGCCGGCCTCTCCGGACTGACGCGGAACGCCGAGTTTCTGGCCGCGCTTTCGAACGGCAATGTGACTGAAATCGGCAAAGCCGCACGGCCGACCTTCAACAGACTGAAGGCGCTGCGATCGATCGACACCATGACTGTCCTCGATGCCAATGGCCGGTTGGTTTTTGCCGACGATAGCAAATTGGGGAGTGGATCGTCATTCGTCCAAACAGTTTTACGTGAGAAAAAGGTCGCGACCGACCTCCTGACGGACGATAGCGGGCGCGTGGTCATCGCGTTCGCGTTTCCTCTGTTTTCAGAGCGGCGCTTTGCCGGCGTGGCAATTTACGGGCGCATGACGACCGATGCCCTCGCGGACTTGAAAGAAACGCTGAAAATCGACGCTGCGATCCGGTCGTCGGCCAAAGGGGCTCCCATCGATGCGACCGCTGACTTCGCCAAAACGGCGGTGGCCCGCCCGGTGGGGCATGGTGGTGAGTTCTATGACATCAAACAGGTTGGTGACCACTATCTCGAACTGATTGTTGCGCCTGTTCACAATGCCAGCGGCGCGTGGATCGCGGACCTGTTGACCGGAGCCGACGTGACGGCGAACCACCAAGCTCTCCAGAAGGCCAACCTGACGATTTACGCCGCGTTGGGCCTCATCCTATTTCTGGTCGTCTCCACGCTCTACTTCTACCTCGGTCGAGTCTTTGCGCCGCTCGCCTCGACGATCGAAGTTGTTCAGTCGCTGGCACGAGGCGATGACAGTATCGTCGTCGAAGGAACCGAACGGGGTGACGAGATCGGCGAATTCGCGCGCGCCGTTCAGGTCTTCAAAGACAACACCATAGAGAAACGCCGGCTCGAGATCGACGCGCACGTTAGGCAGGCAGAAGAGCATGCCAACGAACAGGCCGCACGGCAGGTCGAACACTTGTTCCATCAGGAATTGTCGACGTTCGTCGCGGCAGCGAGTGCGGGGGATTTCTCGCGGCGCGTCAAAATCACCAGCAATGGTGACCTGACATCGAAGCTGTCGCGTGATCTCAATGTATGGGCCGAGAGTATCGGCAGTGCCTTCGCTCAGGTCAACGACGTCATGGCGTCTCTCGCGAACGGTGATTTGTCGCGGCGCATGGAAGGTCAATTCTCCGGTGATCTCCTGCGGCTTCAGGGCAGTGTGAACCGGATGGTCGGTTCTTTGAGCTCGATTACGGCGCGCATCACGCAGTCGACGGGGTCTGTCCACGATGCCACGCTCGAAATAGGTTCGGGTGTGTCCGATCTTGCCGAGCGCACGGAGCAGCAGGCGTCGGCCTTGGAAGAAACCGCCGCGTCGATGGAGCAGATGGCGGCAACGGTGCGCCAAAACGCCAGCAATGCCATGGAAGCCGACCGGGCGGCGACGGCGACGCGGTCTCTCGCGACGAGTGGCGGTCAGATCGCTGTCGAAGCCGTAGCAGCGATGGCGAAGATCGAGGAATCGTCGCGCCAGATCACGGAAATTGTCGTCCTCATCGAGGAGATCGCGTTCCAGACGAACATTTTGGCTCTGAATGCGGCGGTGGAAGCAGCGCGCGCTGGCGATGCGGGGCGCGGCTTTGCCGTCGTCGCCAACGAAGTCCGTGCCCTGTCCCAGCGCTCGAGCCAAGCGTTGAAAGAAATCAAAACGCAGATCATCACGTCCGATGCGAGCGTGAAAGTCGGCGTCGGCCTCGTCAAGCAGGCCGGAGCGTCCCTGAGCGAGATCGCGGAGTCGGTGTAGAAGGTGGCGGGGCTCGTTGCTGAAATTGCCGCCGCCAGCCACGAGCAATCTTCCGGAATCGACCAAGTGAGCCGGGCGATCCATACGATGGACGAGGTGACACAGCGCAACGCGACGCTCGTCGAAGAGACCAATGCAGCGCTCGAATCCGCCCAAGCCCAAGTCGGCGATCTGCGCGAGGCCGTCCGTTATTTCAAATTGGGTCGAACCGGTGCGGAAACACTGGCTGCGGCGGCGGCAGTAGCGCGCCCGTTCGCGAACGACGCTGCACCGGCCTCTCGATATTCGGAGCCGACAGAGGCAGTGCAGCCGGCACCTGTGCCCCAACGCAATTTCGCTTCGATCGCCTCGATCGACGATTTCCGTGCTTGGAGCAAGGATACCAAATCCTCGCTGGGGAGCTGAGTGTTGCGGTGTTATAATGTGCGTGGCTGTGACGGCAGGCTTGCTGCGTCGGTAGTTTATCCCGGTTACTCGGCACGCTTCTGCCGCGTGCAGATCGGCGGCGTGGCGATAGGCTGATCCAGCTGCGAGCGTGGCTTTATGGGCGCCATGAATTTTGGCGCAGGCTGTCGTAGTCGGCCTTGCCCGGTTCTCCTCCGCCATGTTCTCCTCCGCCACGTGCTTTGCCCCGCCCGACATCTGCGATAAGACTCCTCTCGGCGCGGTTCCTTTGGCCGGTTTGACGGAGCGCCGCTCGTATTGGCCCCGATGATGGAGCATCACCCCGATGGCTGAAGAGATGAATGGGGCCGAGAGCCTGGTCCGTACCCTGATCGCGGGCGGCGTCACCGTCTGCTTCACCAATCCCGGAACGTCGGAAATGCACTTCGTCGCGGCGCTGGACAAGGTACCGGGCATGCGATGTGTCTTGGGCCTGTTCGAGGGCGTGGTGACGGGTGCGGCCGACGGTTATTACCGGATGCTCGACAAGCCCGCCTCCACGCTGCTGCATTTGGGGCCGGGGCTCGCGAATGGCCTGGCCAATCTGCACAATGCGAAAAAGGCGAACTCAGGCATCGTCAACATCGTCGGTGAACACGCCACCTATCACATCACCTACGATGCGCCGCTCACCTCCGATATCGAGGGCGTCGCGGCACCCATGTCCCACTGGGTCAAGACCTCTCCCACGTCGACCGGTATCGCCGCCGATGGCGCCCTGGCCATTGAGGCCGCCAATCAGACGCCCGGCCAAATCGCGACGCTGATCCTGCCTGCCGATACCGCGTGGGGACCCGCCAATGGCATCGCGGAGACGAAACCGAAAGCCACGCCGCCGAAGGTGGCCGATAAGGCCGTCATGGCTGCCGCAGACATGCTGCGCAGCGGCGAGAAAGCGACCTTGCTCATGGGCGGCGCGGCGTTGCGCCATCGCAGCCTCGAGCTGGCGGGCCGCATTGCCGCCAAGACAGGCTGCGGGATTCTGACGGAAGGGGCCAACACCCGCCTCGAGCGCGGGGCGGGGCGCGTCCAGGTCGATCGCATTCCCTATGTCGTCGACCAAGCGCTGGCCGTGATGCGCGCGGCAGGCAATCTCGTGCTCGTGGGCGCGCGCGAGCCGGTGGCCTTCTTCGCCTATCCCGACAAGCCGAGCCTGTTGATGGCGCCCGGCGCCAAGTCCACCACACTCGCCGGCCTCGAGGACGACATGGAGGCTGCGCTCGCAGCACTGGCCGAGGAGCTGGCCGCCACCAACACGCCACCGGCCAGGGTTGCCGCAGCGCGTCGGCCAAAACTTCCCACCGGCGCCATCACGCCGCCCGCTATCGCGTCCATTCTCGGCGCCAAGCTGCCGGAGAATGCGATCGTCGTCGATGAGAGCGTGACCACCGGCCGCGAATTCTTTCCCGAGACAGCCGGCGCGCCACCGCACGACTGGATCAACAACCGGGGCGGTTCGATCGGCTACGGCATGCCCGTCGCCATCGGCGCCGCCGTCGCCTGTCCAGATCGCAAGGTGATCGCCCTGATCGGCGACGGGAGCGCCATGTACACGGTGCAGTCTCTGTGGACGATGGCGCGCGAAAAGCTCGACGTGACCGTGCTGATCTTCGCCAACGGCACCTATAATATCCTACGCGGCGAACTGACCAACGTCGGCGTGCGCAATCCGGGGCCACGCGCCATCGACATGCTCTCGATCAATCGTCCCGATCTCGATTGGGTCTCTATGGCCCGCAGTATGGGCGTGGACGCCGTGCGCGCCAAAACGTGCGAGCAGTTGACTAAGGCAATGGATGCAGGCCTCGACTCGAGGGGTCCGTACCTGATCGAGGTGGCGCTCTGAAGTGTGGACGCAGCGGAACCATTGATTGACAGGAGTATACCGCATGGCGCTCGACGTGCGCACCGACGGCCGCCACATCGTCATCGTCACGCTCGACAATCAGCCCAAGCGCAATGCTCTGACGCGTGCCGATTTGGGGGAGCTGGCTAGCTTGTGGGACCGGCTCGATGCACCGGGTTCGGACTGTCGCGCCGTTATCGTCACGGGAGCCGGCGAGAAGGGGTTCTGCGCCGGCGCCGACATCGGGGGGGATCTGTCCGCCAGCGAAGACTTGGCGCGAACGATCAACCGCGCGCTCCTGAAAACAACGTCGTTCTCACGCCCGATCATCGCCGCCGTGAACGGCGATTGTGCCGGCGGCGGTGTCGAATTGCTGCTCTCTACGGACATTCGTGCGGCCGCCCCGCACGCCCGCTTCGGCTTGCCCGAGGTACGATATGCCATCTATCCCTTCGGCGGCGCGACGGTGAAGCTCGTCCACCAGATCGGCTACGTGCATGCCATGGACCTACTGCTGACCGGCCGTCTCGTTACCGCCGAGCACGCCGCCCGCATCGGCCTCGTCGCAGAGATCGTCCCGGCGGACAAACTCATGGATTGGGCGCTGACCACCGCCCGCACCATCGCCGCCAACAGCCCGGCCGCCGTCCAAGCCGTCAAACAGCAGATCAGTTCCAGCAGTGCCGACTACGCACTGTCCCGCGAGGCGCTGGAGCAAACGCTGGGCGACCGCGTCCGCGCCAGCCCCGACTTCGCCGAGGGTGTTGCCGCCTTCCGCGAGAAACGGTCGGCAAAGTATGAGTAGCTGACATCTGACACCGACTTGGCCGCCTGGGGCGGATGCTGCTATCGTCGAGCGAAGTCTGTGGGCAGCATCTGCAGTGTCGCAAACCAGTCGCGTCCCATACGTAGTTTGCAACGCAAATTCGTCCGTACCCAGGGAGGCTCGAGAGCCATGAAAATCACACCGTGGATCGCTGCGACGCTGCTGAGCGTCGGATCGTCGATAGGGCCTGCTGCGGCACAGATCGAGATTCAGTGGTGGCACGCGATGACGGGCGCCAACAACGACGCCATCGTGAAGCTCGCCACAGACTTCAACGCCACCCAGTCCGACGTCAAGGTCGTGCCAACCTACAAGGGCAGCTATGCCGATACGATGAATGCGGGAATTGCTGCATTTCGGGCGGGGAATGCGCCTCACATCATGCAGGTGTTCGAGGTCGGCACCGCTACGATGATGGCCGCGACCGGCGCTGTGAAGCCGGTGCACGCGCTGATGAAGGAGGCGGGCGAGCCGTTCGATCCCAACGCGTTCCTGCCGACGATAACGGGTTATTACTCGACGGTGAAGGGCGACATGCTGTCGATGCCCTTCAATTCGTCATCGGCCGTGATGTGGTACAATAAGGACGCGTTCAAGAAAGCGGGGCTCGATCCCAACGCACCGCCGAAAACTTGGCCCGATGTGTTCGAAGCGGCCAAGAAGCTGAAGGCCGCTGGTTTCGATCGCTGCGGCTTCTCCAATGCGTGGGTGACGTGGGTCAACGTCGAGCAGCTTTCGGCATGGCACAACGTGCCGCTCGCCACCAAGGCCAACGGCATGGACGGGTTCGACACTGTGCTCCAGTTCAACAGTGGTCTGCACTTGAAGCATCTGGAAAAGCTGGTCGAGTTGCAGAAGGACAAGACATACGACTACTCCGGGCGCACGAACGCGGGCGAGGGTCGGTTCACGTCCGGTGAGTGCCCCATCTTCCTCACGTCCTCGGCGTTCTTCGGCAACGTCAAAGCCAACGCCAAGTTCGACTTCGGCAATGCTCCGATGCCGTACTATCCCGAAGTGGCCGGCGCACCGCAAAATTCGATCATTGGCGGCGCATCGCTGTGGATGATGGGCGGCAAGAAGCCAGAGGAATACAAGGGCATCGCCAAGTTCTTGACCTTCCTCACGAGCACGGATCGCCAAGTCGAGCTGCACACCAAGTCGGGGTATCTCCCGATCACCAAGGCTGCGTATGCGAAGGTGAAAGAGTCGGGCTTCTACAAGGACCAGCCTTATCTCGAGACGCCGCTGCTCCAGCTCACCAATAAGCCACCGACCGAAAACAGCCGCGGCCTGCGTCTCGGCAACATGGTGCAGATGCGCGATATGTGGGCCGAAGAGATCGAAGCGGCGTTGGCGGGCACGAAGGCGCCCAAGCAAGCACTCGACGATGCCGTCGCGCGCGGCAATGCGGTGCTTCGCCAGTTCGAGAAGACGGCGAAGTGAAGGGATGGCGGCCGGCCGATGCTGGGAAACATCGGTCGGTGCATTGTTATCGAATAGCAACGTCTCCTTACCCTCGCCGTCATTCCCGTCACCGACGTCTCGAGGGCAGACTGCGGCGGGAACCCACGATCGGTGCTGGCAGACCTGAAGAGTGCCAATCTCGCCACGGGGCGTATTTTGCCGGTGGGTGGGCGGGTCTGGTTTGTAACCATGAGACGTGTCGTACCCGCCTCCGCGGGTATGACGTTGAATGGGCGGGGCGGTAGTGGGTTTGCGTGATCGGGATAGGCTTTGAATTCCTCAGGGGCTATTGGTTCGAATGGAAAAACGCGCGATCTTTGCCGGCAGGGTGTTGCCGCTGGCGTTGTTGGTGCCGCAGATCGCGATCATCGCGGTGTTCTTTTATTGGCCCGCCAGTCAAGCGGTGTGGCAATCGTTCCTCCAACAGGATGCTTTCGGGCTGCGATCCACGTTCGTTGCTCTGGAAAATTATCGTGATCTGTTGAGCAACCCCGATTACTTCCGCTCGATTGCCACAACGGCAGTGTTCGCGGTGTCGGTTGCGGCGCTGTCGCTGTCGATCGCACTGATGCTCGCGGTGCAGGCCGACAAGGCGGTGCGTGGCGCGCAGGTCTACAAGACACTGCTGATCTGGCCCTACGCGGTGGCACCTGCGGTGGCTGGCGTGCTGTGGTTGTTCATGTTCCAGCCGTCGCTGGGTCTCGTCGCCAACGGTCTGCGCGGTGCGGGCATCGCCTGGAACCCACTGCTCAACGGCACCCACGGCATGATCCTCGTCGTGCTGGCGGCGACGTGGAAACAGATCAGCTACAATTTCCTATTCTTTCTCGCGGGTCTCGCGGCTATCCCCAAGAGCGTTTACGAGGCCGCCGCCATCGATGGCGCACGACCCTATCGCCGCTTCTGGACAATCACATTTCCGCTGTTGTCGCCAACCGCGTTCTTCCTGCTCGTCGTCAACGTCGTCTACGTGTTCTTCGATACGTTCGGCATCATAGATACGGTGACGCAAGGCGGTCCCTCGAATGCCACGCAGACGCTGGTCTACAAGGTCTACTCCGACGGCAAGCTCGGTGCTGATCTGGGTGGCTCGGCGGCGCAGTCGGTCATCCTGCTGGTCATCGTCATGGTGCTGACGGCGGTGCAGTTTCGCTACATTGAGCGCAAGGTGAACTACTGATGGTCAAGCGCCGTACATCGTTCCATCGCATCTTGCCGCATGTCGTCTTGGTGCTCGGTGTCTTCACGATGGCGTTCCCCGTGTGGATCGCCTTCGTCGCCTCGACGCACGATGCCGCCACCGTCATCAATGGCGAGTTTGGCCTCATTCCCGGCGCCTACTTCTTGGAGAACTACGGACGGGCGCTGTTTACGGGATCGGCGCGCACGACGCGCGAGCCCGTGCTGACCATGCTGGCCAACAGCTTCGTCATGGCCATGACGGTGGCGATCGGAAAAATTCTCATCTCCGTCGTGTCGGGCTTCGCCGTCGTTTATTTCAAGTTCCCGTTTCGCATGACGATCTTCTGGATGATTTTCATCACGCTGATGCTGCCCGTCGAAGTGCGCATCTATCCGACGTACAAGGTGGTTTCCGACTTGGGCTTGCTCGATACCTACAGTGGCCTCACCGTGCCCCTGATCGCTTCGGCAACGGGCACGCTGTTGTTTCGCCAGTTCTTCATGACGGTGCCCGACGAGTTGATCGAGGCCTCCAAGATCGACGGCGCGGGGCCATGGAAGTTCTTCTGGGATACGCTCGTGCCGTTGTCGCTCACCACCTGTGCGGCGCTGTTCGTCATCCAGTTCATCTATGGCTGGAACCAATATCTCTGGCCGCTGCTGATCACGACCAAGGACTCGATGCAGACGATCGTCATCGGCATCAAAAAAATGATCGTGACGCAGGACGCGCTGACCGAATGGCAGATTGCGATGGCGACGGCTGTCCTCGCCATGCTGCCGCCAGTGCTCGTCGTCGTGGTGATGCAGCGTCTTTTCGTAAAAGGCCTCGTCGAGACGGAGAAGTGAGCGATGGCCGCTGTCACCCTCGACGATGTGAAAAAGGTTTATCCCAACGGCGTGGAGGCAGTGAAAGGCATCTCTTTGGCCATTCCGAACGGATCGTTCACGGTGTTGCTCGGGCCATCGGGCTGTGGGAAATCCACGCTGCTGCGCATGATCGCCGGCCTCGAAACGATCACCACCGGCACCTGCCGCATCGGCGACCGTATCGTGAATGACATCGAGCCCGCCGATCGCGACATTGCCATGGTGTTCCAGAATTACGCCCTCTACCCGCACATGAGCGTCTATGACAACATGGCTTACGGCCTGCGCAATCGCGGCACGCCCAAGCCCGAGATCGAGCGGCGTGTGCGCGAGGCAGCAGGGCTTCTCGACATTGCCGCCTACTTGGACCGAAAGCCGCGGCAACTTTCAGGTGGCCAGCGCCAGCGCGTGGCCATGGGTCGCGCCATCGTGCGAGAACCGCAAGCGTTTCTGTTCGATGAGCCGCTGTCCAATCTCGATGCCAAGTTGCGCGTGCAGATGCGTATCGAAATCAGACGCCTGCACAACCGGCTGAAAGCGACGTCGATTTTCGTTACGCACGACCAGGTCGAGGCGATGACACTCGCCGATCAAGTCGTCGTCATGAACCAGGGCGCAATCGAGCAAGTGGGGCGACCGATCGAGGTCTACCAGCGACCGGCCTCGCGTTTCGTCGCCACCTTCATTGGTTCACCGGCGATGAATTTGGTGCGGGGGCGCATTGCGGACGCCGGACATGTCGCAATCGGAGCTGAAGGGTCACTCGCCTATGACTCGGCGGGCTTCGACGCCCCTATCGGGGCTGAGGTCGAAGTGGGTGTTCGGCCGGAAGATTTCATCGAGGCGCGATCCGCCGAACCGAGCGGTTTTCCGTTCGTGCCTGAATTCATCGAGGAACTCGGTCCCAATCGTTTGATACACGGCGCGACCGACGGATTGCCGCTCATCGTCTCCGTGGCCACGTCGGCGGAAGGGGATCAAATGCGCGCCATCCACCTGAGTGCGGTGCCTAGCCAAGTGCACCTGTTCGATCCGGCTACGGGTCGCAGTCTGCGGCGGTAGGGACAACTGTGAGGTCATCGAAACCTCACAGGCGCACCACTTGCCACTGCTTCGCCTCAGGGATGCGGACCCCACGGCGCGGCGGTCAGCAGTTTGACCTCTTGCGACATCACGAGGGGACGAAATTTGGACGCGAAACCCTCGACGAAGTCCTTGTTGGCGAACACGCCCGCCCAGTGTTTGCGCCGGTCGCCGTCGTCCTCGAACCTCCACATGTGCACGATCTGGTTGATCGTGCCCGTGTCGCCCTGGAAATAGCCCACGAGCTTCTTGTGGTGGCCGCCCTTTTCCAGCGCGGGATAACCGAGCTCGGAGTAGAGCTTCGTCGCTTCGCCCATTTTCCCCACATAGAGTGTGTAGGTGCGCAGTTCGTAAAGTGCCATGATACTCTCCTGTCATCGGCTGCCCGCCCATCATACCGATACGATGTGGGCTGGCGCCATCCCTGCAAATGGCCGCGAACGCACGCGGCCCCCGCCAAGCTGGAGGAACCACCCATGGGCGCCCTGTCCGGAGTGAAAGTCGTCGAATTCGCAGGCATCGGCCCCGGCCCGTTCTCCTGCATGATGCTGGCCGATATGGGCGCCGAGGTGATCCGCATCGACCGCGCGGCCAACGTCAGCGCCGCCGAGAAATCACCGGCAACTGCCACCACCCTGCGGGGCCGTCGCAATATCGCGCTCGATCTGAAGAACCCAGAGGCTGTCGCCGCCGCCCTCGATCTGTGCGCCAAGGCCGACATCCTGATCGAGGGTTTTCGGCCGGGCGTCATGGAGCGTTTGGGTCTCGGCCCCGATGTCGCCTTCGCACGCAATCCAAAAATTATCTACGGCCGCATGACCGGCTGGGGCCAAGATGGCCCGATCGCCCACACACCGGGCCACGACATCAACTACATCGCTTTGACGGGCGCCCTGCATACGATCGGCACCAAGGCGGGTGGGCCGGTGCCGCCACTCAATCTCATCGGCGACTACGGTGGCGGCGCCCTCTACATGGTCGTCGGCGTGCTGGCCGCCTACATCGAGGCTCAGCGCTCCGGCAAAGGTCAGATCGTCGACACTTCGATGGTGGAGGGCGCAGCTTCCCTGATGATACCGGCTTTCGGTTATCTTGCTGCGGGCGCGTGGATCGAGGAGCGCGAGTCGAACCGCCTCGACGGCGGCTGCCATCACTACAACGTCTACGAGACGAGCGATGGCCAGCACATCTGCATCGGCTCCAACGAACCACAATTCTACAAGGAAATGCTGGCCACCGTGGGTCTGGGCGATGCGAAACTCCCCGCTCAAACCGACCGCACCCAGTGGCCCGCCATGCGTGCGCGGCTGGCCGCCATTTTCAAGACTAAAACGCGGGAGCAGTGGACTGAGATCATGGAGCAGAAAGAAATCTGCTACGCCCCCGTGCTCAGCATGAGCGAGGCAACGCGCCATCCCCAAAACGTGGCGCGCGGCACCTTCGTTACCGTCGATGGCGTCGTCCAACCCGGTCCCGCCCCCCGATTCACGCGCACACCGAGCACGATCACCCAAGGCCCCGCCCACGCCGGTGAGCACAGCCGCGAGGTTCTGGCGGATTGGGGCGTGGACGCAGCACGCATCGAGAGGCTGATGGCGAGTGGGGCGGTGAAGCAGCGGTGATACGTGTGCAGCCTTGCTGATTTACGGTGAGGCTGTCAGCACTCGCGCAGCTACTTCTTCATCGACCCCGTCACTGGAACCAGCGCAGGCTTGAGTGTCGTGTTCTCGTCGACCGTTTGCACGACCATCGAGGTGGGTCGGCCTTGGCCGACTTCGGAGCCTTTGACTTCGGCCTTCGCGGCTTCGTCGAATTGGGCGAGCGTGGCGATCGGCGCTTTGGCTTTCATGTGCACGACCTTGTAGCCCTTGGCGTGCAGTTCGCCGAGCAAGTCCAGAGCGGCTTTTGCCGTCGCCTGCTGAAAGTCGTGCAGCAGGATGATGCCCTTGCCCGTCTTGTCGAGCTTCGTCATCACCGACTTGATCACGTCCTCGGGCTTGCGCATCTTGAAGTCGAAACTGTCGAGGTCATGCGACATGATCGCGATGTTTCTGGTGGCAAGGTAAGCGCGCGCATCCTTGGGATCGTTGAGGGCCGGGAAGCGAAAGAACGGAGCGGGTGCGGTGCCCAACGCGATCTTGATCGCACTGAAACCCTTTTCGATTTCCTCGATCGCCTTGTCGTTTTTGACCTTGCCCAGAATGGCATGGGACCACGTGTGGCTGCCGACCGTGTGGCCCGCCTCGGCGACTTCTTTCAAGATAGCGGGGTGCCAGAGCGCGTGCTTCCCGATCGGAAAGAACGTGGCTTTCGTGCAGTGTTTCGCCAGCGCCTCGAGCACCGCGCGTGTCGTACCGGGCCAGGGGCCATCGTCGAAGGTCAGCACCACTTCCTTCATCGACAAGAAGTCGTGCATGGCATATTGCGACAGACCGAAACCCGGCCCGCCCGTCGTGTCGATTGCGACGGTGCGCGCGACGCCTAGGGCGTTGGGATGGGGACATGGCGTGTTGGCGCGCGCGTCGACCGCGCTGAGCCCGAGACCGGCTGCCACGACTGCTGCAAAAATCGTTTGTCCCGTGCGCATGAAGATTCCCCCGAATCTCGAAAATGTTTCGGGGAAACGCTGCACCAGCTCCGGTTAGTGCGCAAGCAACTGCGGCGCCGCGCTGCCGCTTTGTCCCATACCTGTAGTATTGCGGACATTTGATCGAAACTGAGAACTACCGGCAAATCGCCGAACGCCGTCAGATCACCTTGCGCTCGCGGAAGCCTGCGATATCTGCGGTACTATAACCGACGCGGGCCAGCATTTCGTCATTGTGCGCGCCGAGGCCGGGTGCGACGCCGATTTTTGCGGGCGTTTCCGAGAACTGCCAGGGTGTGCCGTGCACTTTGAGGCGTTTGCCGTGCTCGGGATAATCGACTTCGGTGACGTAGCCGTTGGCCACCACGTCGGGGTCGACGGCGGCTTCCAGCATGGTGTTGATCGGCGCCGATACGATATCGCCTGCCCGTAGTTTCTCGACCCAGTCGTCACGTGAGCCCGTCGCGAATAAGCAGCCGAGCAGCGCCAACAATTCCTCGCGCTTGGCGTCCGATTCCATCGCCACGCCGAGATGGCCGAAGCCAGCGGCCGTGATCTGTTCATAAAAGCCGAGCGACGTCATCGCTTCTTTCCATTGATCGCGCGCGAGCTGGAACACGAACGGCTTGCCGTTGCGATCGTTGAAGCTGGCCGACATCGCCGGCCGCTCCTTGGTGCCGGCAACGCGGGCTTGGCCCGTCACGGGATCGGTGCCCCGCCACATGGTGGTCTGGATCGTCCAGCCGAGCAGGCGGATAATGCCGCCAAGTAGCGACAGCTCGACCTTCTGGCCGACGCCCGTCATGCGCGCATGCGTGAGCGCGGCGAGCGCCCCACCGAACGCCAGAATGGCACACGTTTCATCGGCGACGGAGGCGATGCCTGTCTTCATGGGATGGCCGGGCGAAGCATAGGCTTGTGCGATGCCGCCGAGCGCCTGCGCCATCGAGTCGGTGCCGGGCAGGTCCGCGTGCGGCCCCTTGGAGCCGTAACCCGAAATCGAGATATAGACGAGCTTGGGGTTGATTGCCTTGAGTTCTTCGTAGCCGAAACCGTTCTTTTCGGCTGCGCCCGGACGGTAGTTCTGGCCGAAGATGTCGGCCTGGGCGACGAGTTTCTTGAGGATCTCGCGGCCCTCGGCAGACTTCAGATTCAGCGTGACGCTTTTTACGCCCCGGTTGTTAGTCTCGAAAAAGCTGCTGGGCATCCCCGGCAGAATGGACATCGTGCGCGAGTTGTCGCCGGTGCCGGGCGGCTCGATCTTGATTACTTCGGCGCCGAGATCGGCCATCAGCATATAAGGTACCGTGCCCGCCTGCGCCGTCGAGCAGGCAACGACCTTGACGCCCTGAAGGGGCCCGTGGGGTTGTGTCATCAGGAGTTCTCCGCATGTGTCGGGCGGAGATTGCACGGCCGGGGCGCCCGGTGCAATGCTGCGACTCGACGCCCTTAAGTCCGCCGCACCCTGGAGACCTTTACATGGCGAGAAAACCACCCCTGTCGACGCATACCGTTCGCACGCGGCCGATCGATGATGCGTTGCGGCGGCGCGTGCGCGAGGAACTGCCGGAGATCGCCCAGATCGGCGATGTGGACTTGCAGACAAAGGTGGTCGAGGCCTGGGCCTATGCGCTCTCTCAGTCCAGCTTCAAATCGATCCGCGAGATCGCCCCTGCTGGTAACCCGGATGTGAATGAAGCCAAACGCGGTGATCAGACCGACCATCTGCGCGGTGTCACGCGGCTGGCGATGGGAATTGCTCGCGAGATGGGGGGAACCTACCCCGAGCTCGCCATCGATATGGACGTGATCATCGCGGGCGGGCTGCTGCACGATGTGGGCAAGGCCTGGGAATTCGATCCGGTCAATCGCAAACGCTGGAAGACGTCACAGAAGCAGTACGGGCGGCCTTCCATTCGCCATCCGGCGTTCGGCGCGCATGTATGTCTGACGGTCGGACTGCCGGAGGAGATCGCGCATATCGCCATGGCGCACTCGGGTGAAGGTGAGCTGCTGGTGCGCAGTCTCGAGTGCATGATCGTGCATCAGGCTGATTATACGTTCTGGAACACGCTGCTCGCCGGCGGGCAGTTGAAACCCGAAACCGTACCGCCAGCCAATCGGAAATACGTGATCGACCGGCCGTTTTGAGGATCCAGTTGTAGACCGCGTCTTGAAGTCCACTGGCGGACGACGGCGTCGGCGCCACGTCCCGATCAATCGTCACGACTCGACACCCATAAGATGAGCGACATGCCACCTCCCCAAGTTCCCGCGCGCTCGTACGTGGCGGGCTGCGCCCTCGTCGTACTGGCGGGCCTCGTGCTCAGCCTGGGCGTGCTGTGCATCCGGGGCGCCGCGAGCCTCGATGCTTGGAGCTATCTGATGTGGCGCGGTGCGGGATTTGGCGGCGTGCTCGCTGCCATCGGCCTGTGGCAGCACCGGGCGGAACTTCTGACGCAAATCCGCAACATGGGGAGCTATGCGTGGATCGCGGCCGTCGCGATGGTGATCAGCCAAGTGGGCTTCGTCAGTTCCATCCAGGCGACGACAGTCGCGGAGGTGTTTTTTCTGTTCTCATTGGCCCCGCTGATGACCGCCGTCATCGCCCGACCCGTCCTCGGCGAGCGGATCGGCCTCTTGGGCGGGTTCGCAATCATCTTGGCACTCGCCGGTGTTCTCCTGATGAGTGGCTTGACGAACGCCGAGGCGGCAGCGGGCGCCCCGGGCTGGACCGGGCGCACTATGGCGCTGCTCGGCGCCTTCACGTTCGCGCTTTACTCGTTGATGATCCGTGGGGCGCGGCGCGAAGACATCGATCCGCTGCTGGTCACGTGCGGCATCCTCACGTTCTTCGTCAGTCTCGCCGTGCTGCTGTGGCGCGGCACGCCGCTCATTGCGGACCCCAAGGCCATTGCGCTGGCCTTCGTGCACGGCGCGGCGGTGCTTTCGTTGGGCCTCGTCCTCTTCTCGCGTGGCTCGGGTGTCGTGCCCGCCGCCACGCTGATCATGCTCGCCCAGACCGAAACCATCGCCGCCCCGATCTGGGCTTACGTCTTCTTCAACGAAACCACCACGCTGGCAGTGATCGCGGGCGGCGCGCTGATTTTGACGGGGGTCGTGCTGCAGGCGTTGGACGGAGCGCAGGGGCGTCTGCCATAACCAGCCGCTGCGATGATCTACCAGCGTGCTTCACCGGTTCCAAATCAACGCGCCATTGGCATCATCGCTCGCGAACTCCTCGCAGTCGGGAATCACTTTGCTGCGAAGGCTGGGGCATTGAGCGAGCACGGACTCGAGCGGATGGATGGTATCTGCGCGGGCGCGCGTTACGCACACAGGCCCCGCGGCGTTCCAGGCCGCTTCGATCAGACCGGTTCCCGTGGGTGCACTTATCCCGATTTTGTCCCAAGAGTCGATGCGGCGGCCCTCGGTCGTGAACGATGTGCCGTCGCCGCAGTAGTCGGCCATCATCATCCGCGCGCAGGCCTGGAAGTAGGGTGTGAGCACTGTTCCAGTCGTGCTCTGTGCCCACGGCAGATACCCGCGCATGATGCACTTGCCGTATGCGCCGGAAGTGCAGGCCAACGTGAAGCTCCTGTCATCGGATGTTGCGCTGCCCGGAAGGACGCGCATCGGTAGCGGAAGGCCGCGCCGCTTCCCGTACTGGTCGGGTCCGCAGACGGGGGCCCAATCGTCCGCATCCTTGGATCTGTGCGATAGGACGTAGAGTGCGACGCCGTTTTCTGGTGCAACTTCCACGTCGTCGATGCGAACGAAAACGCTCTGGCCGCGTCGCACCTCGATCAAGAAGGTCGTACCCTTCAGATCGGCGCCGCGAAGTGTCCGACCATCCGGTGCGACGGCGTGAAAACGCCCGTTGCTTGCCTCGACCACATGCGATTCAGGTGGCGCGTTGGCAGACGCGGCGTCCGGGGGGATCAGAATAAGAGCGAGGATGACCGCTGACAGAAGCACCCCGAGGTTCGGCATGAATGCTGTCCAGCCGCTGGGGGTGGGGGAAGCGTCGGTTATTCGCGCGCGACGCTGGGAACCACTACGAGGATGGAGCTGGAAAAATCGAGTGGCAATGCGGTTCCACTTACTTCTGGACCGTTACCGTCCCAACCGCCACGGGTCGTCGCAACTGGCGGTTTGGGCGTGACGACGGGTCGGGGTTGGCTCACCGAACGGTTGTCTATGGCTGCCCCCGTGGGATCGGGTCCATTGAGATCCCAACCGCCGCCATCGACGGGGGGTGGAGGTGGTGAATCGACGGCAGGCCGGCCTGTCGCCCTATTATCGATCGTGGCGTCCGTCGCAGAGATAGGACCGCGGGTGTCAGCAACCGCTCCAGATATGGCGAGCATCAGCAGGGCTGTGCTGAGGATGGCGGTCGTTTGCACGTGTCGGTTCACGCTGGACTCCTTCGGAATGCTGGATCGGCATCCCCTCAGACTACGGAGCGAGTCCAAAAATCGCGTTGAGAAAGAAGTTACAGTTTTATCGAATCGATCCACTGTTTAGGCGGAGCCATCCGTGGGATGCGCCTCACCCCTCGAACAAGAAACACGCCACCCGGTGGCTCGGCGCCACCTCACGCAATATGGGCTCTTCTCCAGAACAGCGCGGCATCACGTAGGGGCAGCGGGTGTGGAAGCGACAGCCGCTGGGTGGATCGAGCGGAGAGGGGACTTCGCCGGACAGAACGATTTCTTCGTGTTGCTCGCCGGGGCGCGCGATGAGCACCGCGGAGAAGAGGGCCTTGGTGTAGGGATGGCGCACATCGTCGAACAGCGATTTTGTCGGTGCATATTCGACGATCTTGCCAAGATACATGACGATGGTGTGGTCGGCCATGTGGCGCACGGTGGCAAGGTCGTGCGCGACAAGCAGATAGGCGACGTTTTCGGCGGCTTGAATGTCCTTCAGCAAGTTCATCATCTGCGCGCGGATCGACACATCGAGCGCGGAGATCGGCTCGTCGAGAACGATCAGCTTCGGCCGTGACGCCAATGCCGCCGCGAGCGCGATGCGCTGACGCTGACCGCCGCTGAATTCGTGCGGATATTGCGTCGCTTGCTCCGCGCGCAATCCGACTTGGCCCATCAGCTCCGCGACCCGCGCCTCGATCTTGGCTTTGTCCCAGCCGTTGACGATGAGGCTTTCGGCAATCGTGCGGCCCACCGTCATGCGCGGATTGAGCGAGGACCACGGGTCCTGAAACACCGCCTGCACCGTGGCGCGAAAGGCGCGCAGCGCGTCGCCTTCGAGGCCGTGGATTGGTTTGCTGTCGAGCAGCACACAGCCATCGGTCGGCTCCTCGAGATTGAGGATTAATTTCGACGTGGTGGTCTTGCCGCAACCCGACTCGCCGACGAGCCCCAGCGTCTCGCCCGCCCGCAACGTGAACGAAATGTCGTCCACGGCTTTGACGTGCCCCACCGTTTTTGCGAACAGAATGCCCTTGGTCACCGTGTAATGTTTTTTCAGATGTTCGACGCGCAGCAGCGGCTCGGTGCTCATGCGGGGGCGAGCCTCCAGCAGTCGGCCGTGTGATCTGCGCCGACCGAAAAGGAAGTCGGGTAGCTCTCGCGGCACCGGGCCACTGCGTGCGCGCAGCGCGCCGCGAACCGGCAGCCCACCGGCAAATCCATGAGCGAAGGCGGCTGTCCCTCGATCGTCGTCAGGCGACCGATGGCACCCGTCATTTTCGGCACGGATGCGATCAGAGCCTGCGTATAGGGATGCGACGGGTACTCGAACACTTGTCGCACGGGGCCACATTCGACGATGCGGCCCGCATACATCACCGCCACCCGGTCGCACATGCGCGCCACGACGCCGAAGTCGTGCGTGATGAAGAGGATCGCGGTTCCGGTTTCGGCTTGCAGGCGTTTGAGCAATTTCAGGTATTGGAGCTGGATCGTTACATCGAGCGCGGTCGTAGGCTCATCGGCGATCAGCACCTGGGGCTCGCCGCTGATGGCGATGGCCCCGACGACGCGCTGCTTCATGCCGCCGCTCATCTGATGGGGATATTGGCCAATGCGCTGCGCGGGCGCGGCGATCTCGACCCGGCGCAGTGCCGCGATCGCCTCGGGCAAGATGTCCTTGGCCCGCCCGCGCGTGCGGCGGTAGATGGCCTCGCGCAATTGCTCACCGATCGTGAACACCGGATTGAGCGAGGTCTGCGGGTCCTGCAGGATCATCGAGATGCGACGGCCGCGGATATCTCGCATCTGGCGCGGCGAATAGGTGAGGATATCCTCGCCGCCCAGCCGAACTTCACCGGCAATGGTGCGCGCGCCACCCTTCGGCAGCAGTCGCATGAGCGACAGCGCGGTCAAGCTCTTGCCGCACCCCGACTCCCCGACGAGACCCAGAACTTCGCCGCGTTGGAGGCTGAAGCTGACGCCATCCACCGCCTTGACGACGCCGCGCCGCAGGAAGAAATGCGTTGTGAGACCTTTGACTTCCAGGACGTTGTCGCTGCTCATAGCTGGCGCAACCTCGGGTCGAGTCTGTCACGCAGCCAGTCGCCGAACAGATTGACCGACAGCACAAGCAGCGTGATGGCGATGCCCGGGATGAGCGCCACCCACCAGGCGTCAGCGATGCGCCCACGGCCCTCGGACACCATCAAGCCCCACGTCGGCGTCGGCGGCGGGATGCCAGCGCCCAGAAAACTCAGCGATGCTTCGGCAATGATGACGACACCGATGTTGAGCGTGACGAGCACCATGAACGTGTTGAGCACGTTGGGCAGCACGTGCGTCAACATGATACGTCTGCTGGAGCACCCGCGCACCTTCGCCAGCGCTACGAAATCACGCTGCTTCAGAGAGAGCACCTCGCCGCGAATGATGCGCGCGAAGCTCGCCCAGAGCAGCAGACTGATCGCGATGACGAGCGTCGTCAGCCCCTGGCCCATGGTTACCGAGAGCAACAGGGCAAACAGGATCGCTGGAAATGTGAAGGCTGCATCGACGAGGCGCATCAGCACGCTGTCCACCTTGCCGCCGATGTAGCCGGCCACAATGCCGATCAGCAGGCCGACGCCGCCTCCCGCCGTCAACGCCAACAGTGCCACCAGCAGACTGACGCGCGCGCCGTAGATGAGCCGGCTCAGGATATCGCGCCCGAAAGCGTCGGTGCCCAGGATATATTTGGTGTTGCCACCCTCCATCCAGAATGGGGGCATGAGTTTATCGCGCAGTGTCTGGTCGATCGGCGAATGCGGAGCCAACAGCGGCGCCAGAACGGCCATCAAGACAATGACGGTGATGATCAGGATCGGAATCCAGGGTATCCGGCGCATGGGCGATCTCACGAAAACCGAATGCGCGGGTCGACGTAGGCGTACAGGATATCCACGAAGAGGTTGATCGAGAGGATCAGGATCGATTTCAGGATGATCACCGCCTGCAATAGCGGAAAGTCACGATAGATGACGGCCTCGTAGGTGAGGCGCCCGATGCCGGGCCACGCGAATACGGTCTCCGTCACGATGGCGCCGGTGATCAAATTGCCGACGAACACGCCCCACAAAGTCAGGATCGGAATGAGAGCATTGCGTAGGCAGTGCTTCCAGATGACGACGCCCTCGCTCAATCCTTTGATGCGGGCGAGCTTGATGTATTCGCTTTCCATCACTTCGAGCATGCTGGACCGTGTCAGTCGCATGAAGCCTGCGGTCAAAAACGTGCCGAGCGTGATCACGGGCAGCACATAATGCGACGGTCCCCCCATGCGGCCCGAGGGTAACCAGCCGAGCTCGACGCTGAACACGAAAATCAACATGATGCCGAGCCAGAAGCTGGGCGTGGCGACGCCCAACACGGCGACGGTGCCGGCGGCGCGATCGAGAAATCGGCCACGATTGACGGCCGCCACGACGCCGAGCGGAATGCCGACGCACATGGCGAGCAATATGGCCCAGGGGATGATCAGCAGCGTATTGGGCAATCGCGAGAAGAAGGCATCGACAGCGGGCTGGCGCATGCGGATCGACATGCCGAGGTCACCCTGCAGCGCCTTGCCGATGAAGATGAAGTACTGTTGATGCAGCGGTCCATCGAGGCCCAGCGCCTTGATCAACGCCACGCGGTCTTCGGCGGTCGCATCCTCCGGCAACATCAAGTCGGCGGGATTGCCCGTCAGGCGCCCGAGAAAGAACACGACGGTTGCAACGAGCCCGAGAAGCACGAGCCCTTGCAACAACCGTCGAGCGATGAAGCGGCTCATGCGCTCACTTCTTCCACGGCTTCTGGTCGGGGCGCGGGATGCGTTCGAAGACGTCGCCGAGTTCGTGGCGGCCGGGGATGGCGGCGAAACGGCCGGCCTTCGTGCGGTTGACGGCGTAATAGCCCATGCCTTCGATGATCGGGATCGACATCCAGCTGTTGGAGACCAGTTCCACCATGGAGTCGTTGAGGGCGGTGCGCTTGACGGGATCGCGCTCGTCGATCACCGACTTGTAGAGTTCGTCGAATTTTTTGCAGGTTTCATTGCAGTTGTCTTTCTCCCCGAGCAGGCGCTCGCCTCCATCCGAGGAGAAAGCGGCATTGTAGCGCCACGGCGCATCGGGTCGCCCGACCGTGCGATACATCGAGGCCCAACCCGTCAGGTGTTCCTGGTTGCCCCGCACGAGCGGAGGGAAGGACCCCCATTCGTAGTGCTTCACCGTCACCTTGACGCCAATCTTGCCCCACATGTCCACGATCGCAGTTCCGACATCGACCATGAATTGCGTGCCGGGCAGCGCCGTGTTGGCGAATTTCAGCTCGAAGCCGTTGGGATACCCCTCCTCGGCGAGGATCCTTTTGGCGGCGACCGGATCGTAGCGGAAATTCTCGTCCGTCCACGTCTTCCATCGATCGACCGACACGCTGTCGGTATAGGCGAAGGTCGAATAGGGGCGCGGGATCTCGGCCTTGCCGGCCATGACGTGCTCGATGATCTGTTTGCGATCGATGGCCATCGAGAGTGCCTGGCGCACGCGCACTTTGGCAACGGGGCTGTCTTTCGCCGCCGGGCGGTAGGTGCCCCAGAATTGAAACACTGCCTGCATGGTGGCCGGCACCGATAGCACCTCGAGGCCGCCACGGCTGGCGCCCTGCATCGCTTCGGGCCCGATCGAGGCGATTGCCACCTCGCCGGTGCGGGCCATGGCGACGCGCGTCGATTCTTCGGGGATTTGCAGGATGGTCAGCGTCTTGAAGTTGGGCCGTCCGCGCCAGTGCGGCCAGTCCACGGCTTCGAACTCGAGGCGGTCTCCGGGCACGCTTTTGACGAACTTCCACGGGCCGCTGCCAAGCGGCTTCCTGCGGAACTCCTCCTCGCCGACCGTTTCGATATATTTCTTCGGCATCACCGTGCCCTCGGGCGCGACGGCGCGACTGAGGGTTGCCGGCAATCCGAGCTGAGGCGCGGTCGTGTTGACGTTCACGGTCAGATCATCGACGACGTCGATCGATTTGATCGAGCGCTTCATGCTGGCGGCAGCGGCGGCAACCGAGTTTGGTGCCATGTGCCGCTCGATACTGAACTTCACGTCGTGCGCGGTCAGCGGATCGCCGTTGTGCCACTTCTGGCCCGGCCGCAACTTGAAGGTCCAGGTGAGCCCGTCGTCGGAGAGCTTCCAGCTTTCGGCAACGCCCGGCCCGAGGCCGCCCTTCTCGATGTCGAAGCCGACGAGGCTGTCGTACATCACCGCTTGATAGACGGCGTTGCCCGGCCGTTGCTCCAAGATCGGATCGAGGGTCTGGGCCGCCAGAGACTCGACGGCGAAGACGAGAGAGCCCTTGGGCTCTTGCGCGACCGATGGGTGGGGAAAAGCGCTCGCGAGCGCGAGCCCAGTTGCCGCAATGCCGAACCGGCGCAAAAGGCTCATAGGACGACCTCCCAGTCGCATCTGTTTTTGTCGTATCGTGCTTTCCCCGAAGTATCGGCGCGCGTGTCGGCGCATGTCAATGCAGCTTGCATCCGAACCAACGCACGCTTCGGTGGTGATGGCCTCAATCGTCCATGTTCTTCTGCGCGGGCGGCGGATCGCCGTAGGGGATGTGGATGATGCGATCGACGTAGACGCCCGGAGTATGGATGTCGTCGGGGCCGAGTTCGCCCAGTTCGACGACGTGCTGCGTCTGCAGGATCGTGAGATCGGCGGCTGTCGCCATGACCGGATTGAAATTGCGCCCGCTCGTGCGGTAGCGAATATTGCCCCAACGGTCGGCCTGCCACGCTTCGACGAGGGCGACGTCAGCCTTGATGGCGCGCTCGAGAATGTTCATGCGGCCGTCGTATTCGCGCGCTTCCTTACCCTCGGCCAGCACCGTGCCATAGGCTGTCGGCGTGAAGAACGCGGGGATACCGGCGCCGCCCGCACGGATACGCTCGGCGAGCGTGCCCTGCGCCACCAGCTCTAGTTCGAGCTTGCCGGCCGAGTGCAGCTCCTCGAACACGACGGAACCCGCGCTGCGCGGGAAGCTGCAGACAATTTTGCGGACCCGCCCCATGTCCATCAAGCGCGCAATACCGGTCTCGCGCCCGGTGCCAGCGTTGTTGGCGACGATGGTCAGGTCCTTGGCGCCCTGCTCGGTCAAGCCGTCGAGCAGGTGATTGGGCTGCCCCACGGAGCCGAATCCGCCGATCAACACAATAGAGCCATCCTTGATGCCGGCCATGGCGTCAGCGACTGATTGCACAAACTTGTTGATCATCGGAAATCCGTATGGAGAGCTGAACCGGCTAAGACGCCGGACCCTGAAAGGTCCGGCGTTGGCGGCGCGTTTAGGCCAACGTGAAGCACGGCAGTTTGCCGCCGTTTTCGGTGGGCTTGAAGACGACCTTCACCTTCTGGCCGATCTTCACCTTTTCCGGGTCGCAATCGACGATGTTGGTCATCATCGACAGGCCTTCGTCGAGCGTGACGTAGGCGATGACATAGGACGGCTTGGCGGCGCGCATGACGCTGTAGGTATAGATCGTGCCCGTCCCTTTGGTCTCTTTCCAGTCGAGCTTGTCGGAGAAGCAGTGGGGGCAGATGCCGCGCGGATAGTAGTGCAGCTTTCCGCATGCCGTGCACGACCGCATGACGAGCTTGCCGGCGTTGGCCGCTTCCCAATAGGCCTCGATGCCCGGTGTGGTGGGAACGGAGGCGTAGACTTTGTCACTCATCGAGTTCACTCCCGTTCCATAATGACGGTCGAGCCGACGTGGCGCGTGCCGAGCGAGCCGCCCGTGCCGTGCGCAATCGCCAGATCGCAGCTCTGCACCTGAACTTTGGCATGCGATTCACCGCGCAACTGGCGCACGGCTTCGATCACCTTGGTCATGCCGCCGCGATTGCCCGGATGGTTGGAGCACAGCCCGCCGCCATCGGTGTTGAACGGCAGTTTGCCGACGCCCGAGATCAAGTTGCCATCGGACACGAACTTGCCGCCCTGGCCTTTTTCGCAGAAGCCCAGATCTTCGAGCTGCATCACCACGGTGATGGTGAAGCTGTCGTAGATCGAGGCGTACTTGATGTCTTTCGGCTTGATGCCGGCTTCATCGAACGCGGTCTTGCCCGACCAAAGGCCGGCCGAGAACGTCAGATCGATCTGGCCGCCCATGGGGTGCTTGGCCGCTTCTCCCGTGCCGATCACCTTGACCAGCGGACGCTTGAGGGTTTTCGCAATTTCGGGGCGTGTGACGATCAGCGCGCCGCCGCCATCGGAGATGACGCAGCAGTCGAGCCGATGCAGCGGGTCGGCGACCATCGGCGAGTTCACGACCTCTTCGACGGTGACCACTTTCTGCAACATGGCGTGAGGATTGTACTGAGCGTGGTGCGAGGCTGCGACCTTCACCCAGGCGAGCTGTTCCGACGTGGTGCCGTACTGGTGCATGTGCCGCATGGCGGCCATGGCGTACATATTGGCCGTCGCCGGCCCATAGGGAAATTCGAACTGGAGATCGGGCTGCTGGATATTGCCCAGGCGCGGCGCGGTGCCCGTCGCTTGGCCTTCCGAACGGGGACGGCCGGCCAGCGTGATCAGCGCGATGTTGCACTTGCCAGCGGCGATTGCCTGGACGGCGTGGCCCACATGCAGGTTGTAGGACGAGCCGCCGCTGTCGGTCGAATCGTAATGCTTCAAGCGCAAGCCCATGTAGTCGATCATGGAAATGCCGCCGAGGCCGGGCGTGTCGCCCGCCGCGCAGAAATAGCCGTCGATGTCGTCCTTCGTCAGCCCCGCATCCTCGATGGCGCCCTTGGCGCACTCGGCGTGCAACTGCGCCAGCGACGTATCCGGAGCCTTGCGCGTCGGATGCTCGTAAGCCCCGACAATATAGGCTTTCCCCTTGGTGCTCATGCCCTGCGAACCTCCCTCGATCAAATTCCGGCGTCATGCGTCATGCGACGGCCCCCAAGTTCGCCCGAAGCGCCGCCCGCGTCAATGATGTCCGGACAGCTTCATTCCGCCTGCCCGCACATCGTGCGCCCTTAACGCCGCCGCCGTTTTCGCTTACACGTGGGGCGCTGTGGCCTGAACCTCGGAGGGCGCCTTGGGTTTCGTCATCATTCTGCTGGCCCTGGGCTTTGCGTTGGCCTTCCTGCCTCAGATGTGGATTAGAGGCGTCCTGAAACGCCATTCTGTGGAACGGGCCGACTTTGGCGGAACCGGTGGGGAATTCGCGCGCCACGTCCTCGATGAAATGAAGCTGCACACCGTCAAGGTCGAGGAGACCAAGCTCGGCGACCACTATGATCCCGAAGAGAAGGTGGTGCGATTGTCGCCGCAGCACTTTTCTGGCCGGTCGCTGGCCGCGATCGTGGTGGCGGCGCACGAGGTGGGCCACGCCATGCAGGACGCGACCGGATACGGGCCGCTGGCCGCCCGTACGCGCATGGCCAAGCAGGCGCATCGCGTGGAGACGTTCGGCTCCGTCGTGATGTTGGCCGCGCCCATCGTCATGCTGTTGTCGAAATCCCCGCACGTGCTCGCCATAGAACTGCTCGTCGGCATGCTGATCCTGGGCTCGACGATCTTCATGCATGCGGTGACATTGCCGGTCGAGTTCGACGCCAGTTTCCGGCGCGCGATGCCAGTGCTGAAAGCGGGCAACTACATCGGGCCAGACGATATGACCGCTGCGCGCCAGATCCTCAGGGCGGCGGCGTTCACCTATGTCGCGTCTGCTGCCATCAGCATGCTCGATGTGATGCGCTGGCTGCGGGTGCTGCGGTTCTGATCGCCCCTGGCGCGGACCGACGGGCCGTGGTGAAATGGCGGGGATTATTCTGCGCACCTGGAGCCCTCCCATGCCGACATCGGTCGTCGCCGCCACGACACGAACCCTCGATCTCATCGAGCGTGAGAATGGCGCGCTGAAAGCGTTCGTCGCCATCACGCGCGACACGGCCTTGGCCGAAGCCGCCCTTGCCGATGCGCGTGCGGCGGCTGGCGCGCCAGCGGGCCTCCTCGAAGGGATCTCGATGGTGGTCAAAGACATCGTCGATCTCGCCGGTGTCGTGACCGGGTGCGGGTCACTCACGCGCCGGCAGTCGCCGCCGGCCGAGCGCGATGCGCCCGTGGTGCAGCGCCTGCGCGCGGCGGGCGCCATCATTCCGGGCAAGACGCACACGGTCGAATATGCGTTCGGCGGTTACGGCACGAATATCACCGTCGGCACGCCGTGGAATCCCTGGGACCGAAAGGTGCATCGCATCCCCGGGGGGTCGTCGTCGGGCACGGGCGTGGCCGTGGGTGCGGGCCTCGTGCCGGGTGGCCTGGGCACCGATACGGGCGGTTCCGTGCGTATACCAGCGGCGCTGTGCGGTTGCGTGGGTCTCAAAACGTCGATCGGCCGCGTGGCGCGGACGGGCGTCGCGCCGCTGTCGCAAACACTCGATTCCATTGGGCCACTGGCGCGTGACGTGACGATGGCAGCGCTGATGTTTGCAGCCATGCAAGGCCCCGATGTGGGGGACGAGGCGACCAACGGCGTGCGGCCGGTCGACCCGTTCGCCGATCTCGAGCGCGGTGTGGCAGGCTTGCGCATCGGGCGCATCGCCGATACCGACATGCCGCTCGCCAGCGACGAGGTGAAGGCGGATTTCGCGGCGGCGATGAAGCGTCTCGCCGAACTCGGGGCCACGATCGTGCCGGTGGCGCTGCCGCAGTCTCTCGACGAGTATGGGGCGCGCTGCGGCCAGATCATTGCGCCCGAGGCCTATGCCAACTGGAAAGCCCACGTCGACAATCCCGGGTCGGGGCTCGCCGCCCCCATCCGCACGCGCATGCTCGTCGGCAAGGCCATGTCGGCTGCTGACTACATTGGCCTGCGCGCGGGGCAGCGCGACGCAATCGATGGCTTCCTGTCGGCGATCGATCGGCTCGACGCCATCGCCTTGCCGACGATCGCGTTGCCGGCGATGCCCGTGGCCGCCGTGGACGAGATGAAAGCGCCGATGGCGGCTCACACGCGGTGGGTGAATTATCTCGATTTGTGCGGACTGGCGCTGCCGACCGCGCTGTCACGATCGGGCCTGCCGATGAGCCTCCAGATCGTCGCACGCAAATTCGACGACGCGCTGGCCCTGCGCATCGGTCGCGCGTTCGAAAAGACACGAGGTGCATTTCCGTTGCCGCCGGGGTGAAGGGGGATCACCTCACACACGACACCATTGACGCCGACCTCCCGCTCGTCCGATCCTCATCGGATAAGAAAATGGCATGGAGGAACGTTCGATGCGTCGTCGTGAATTTTTGGGCGCTGCAGCGGGAGCCACGGCTCTCAACGTCGTTGGTGGCCCGCTGGCCCGCGCGCAAACCACGTCTTGGCCGGACCGGCCCGTCAAATTCATCGTCTCGTTCGCACCGGGTGGGGCGACCGACCTCGTGGCGCGGCCCTGGGCCGACGCGTTGACGAAAGCCTTCGGGCAACAGTTCGTGGTCGAGAATCGGGGCGGCGCTTCGGGCCTCATCGGCAACGAGGCGGCCTTCAAGTCGCCGCCGGATGGATACACGTTCCTGTTCGCGGGCAATACGGCGACAGTCGGCTTGCCATTGCTGCGCAAGCACAGTTTCGATCCCCTCCAGTTCGTGGCCGTGGGGCACATGGGCAATGCGGTGTCGGGTTACGTCGTGCATCCCAGCGTCGGCGTCAAAACGCTGGCCGAATTGATCGAGTATGCGAAGAAAAATCCCGGCAAGTTGAATTACGGCTCCTCGGGTCCGGGTACGCAGCCGCACTTGCGGCTCGAGATCTTGAAGTACCGAACGGGTGTCGATATCGCCCACATTCCCTATCGGGGCGGGTCCGACAGCCTGCAGGACCTGCTCGCCGGCAACATCCAAATAATGAACGAAGCCTCGACATTGGTGCATGTGAAGGCCGGAAAGCTGATTATGCTGACCGTCAACGCGCCGGAACGGTTCCCGGAGGTGCCCGACGTGCCGACACTCACCGAAGCGGGGATCAAGGATTCGGATATGGGCAGTTGGTTCGGGCTCTACGGGCCGCCCGGCCTGCCCAAGGAGATCGTCAATAGGCTCAACGCCAAAATCGTCGAGATCGCCGCCACCGACGACTGGAAGGCGAAAATGCGCCTCGTCGCCTGCATCCCGGTGGTCGCCACCGTGGAGCAGACACAGAAAATCTGGGACGACGACGTGAAGCTGACAGAGCAGGTGATCAAGGCGGCCAACATCAAGCTCGAGTGAAGCGGGGAATAAGCGTGTCATTGACCATTGACGATCGGCTGCTCGTCGGCCGATCTTCGTGGGGGTCGACAATCAAGCGAGGAATTGGAATGAAGCGTCGCGAATTTTTACAGACGGTCGCTGGCGCAGCGGCCGCGAGCGTCATCGGTCCGGCGACAGGCATGGCCCAGGCTTGGCCGGAAAAGCCCGTGAAGCTGATCGTCCCGTTTGCTGCGGGGGGTGCCACGGACCTGCTGGCCCGTCCCTGGGCAGAGGCGCTGGGCAAGGCCTTCAACCAGCAGTTCGTGATCGAGAACCGGGGCGGAGCCTCGGGGCTCATCGGCGCCGAAGCCGCCTACAAAGCAGCGCCCGACGGTCACACGTTTCTGTTCTCGTCGAATTCGACGACGGTCTTCCAGCCGCTGCTGCGCAAGGTCAATTACGACTCCAAGAATTTCATCGTGGTCGCACGCATGGGCGATTCGATCTCGGGCTTCGTCGTGCATCCCAAGCACGGCTTCAAGACGTTGCAGGAGCTGATCGCCTACGCCAAAGCCAACCCGGGCAAGCTGACGTTCGGGTCTTCGGGGCCAGGCACGACCACGCACCTGCGCTACGAGATGCTGCGCTTCAAGACCGGCGTCGATATCTTGCACGTGCCCTATCGCGGAGGCGCCGACAGCATCACCGATCTGCTCGCCGGCGTGATCGACATCATGAACGAGGGGTCGACGCTGACGCACGCCAAAGCCGGCAAGTTGACGCTGCTCAACGTCAACCACTACGAGCGGTTCGCCGAGTTCCCCGATGTGCCGACGCTCGCCGAGGCCGGCGTGAAGGATGCCGACGTGCCGGTGTGGTTCGCACTCTATGCTCCGCCAAATACGCCCAAAGAGATCGTCGATAAGATCAGCGTCAAGGTCAATGAGGTATCTGCGACACCCGAGATGAAGCAGAAAATGCAGCTCGTGTCGGCTGTGCCTGTCGTTCAAAAATTCGACGATGTGCGCCGGCATTTCGAAGACGACTTCAAGACGATCGGCGACCTGATCAAGTCCGCCGATATCAAGATCGATCCCTGACGCCTGCGGAGGAGCACGGCGTGAGGGGAACGGTCGTTCGTGCTTCGCGCGCGATGACCGTGCCCCGCCAGCCACCCGACCCCCCGCGTTTTTTGGAGGACTACCGATGAATGCCAAGTCAGCAGGAACGCCTTCGGGCAAGCCAGCGCTCGCCGGGATCAAGGTCGTGGACCTCACGCAGTTCGAGGCCGGCACCTCGATCACCGAGACGCTCGCCTGGCTCGGCGCCGACGTGGTCAAGATCGAGAACCCCAAGGGCGGTGAGCAGGGCCGCAGCGCCTCGTCCGAGCGCAAGGATGCCGATAGCTATTATTTCATGCTGCTCAACGCCAACAAGCGGTCGGTCACGCTCAACCTGAAGGATCCACGCGGCAAGCAGATGCTGCGCGATCTCATCGCCAAGGCCGACATCTTCGCCGAGAACTTCGCGCCGGGCGTCATCGAGAAACTGGGCTTCTCCTACGAGGAAGTCTCCAAGATCAACCCGCGCATCATCTACGCGACCGTCAAAGGCTTCGGCAAAGGCAGCCCCTACGAGAAAAACCTCGCGTTCGACATGATCGCGCAAGCCGCCGGCGGCGTCATGAGCATCACCGGCGAGGCGGACGGTCGGCCGATCAAACCGGGTGTGACGCTGGGCGATACGGGCACGGGGCTGCACGCGGTCATCGGGGTGCTGGCGGCACTCTTCCAGCGCACGGTGACGGGACGCGGCCAGAAGATCGAAGTCGCCATGCAGGACGCGATGGTCAACTACTGCCGCATCGCCTACTCGCGGCAGATGCTCACCAACAAGGCCTGCGAGCGCAACGGCAACAGCGTCGTGCTCGGCAATGCGCCCTGCGAGGTGTTCAAGTGCAGCCCCGGCGGCCACAACGACTACGTCTTCATCTATACGAGCCGGGCGACCAACGCTCATTGGGAACGGTTGTGCGAGGTCATCGGCCGTGAAGACTTGAAGGCCGATTCGCGTTTCGCGACGCCGCCCCAGCGGGGCAATCATGCCCTCGAGATCAATGCCGAAATCGAGAAGTGGACGAAGAACTACACCAAGTTCGAGGCGATGGAGAAGCTGGGCTCATCGGGCGTGCCGTGCGGCGCAGTGATGGACACCAAGGAACTCTCCGACGATGCGAGCATGCGCGAGCGTGAAATCTTCGCCGAGATCGATCATCCCGTGCGTGGCAAGCTCGTCATTCCCGGTTGGCCGGTGAAAATGTCGGACAGTTACGTGAAGGTGACCGCTTCGCCCGTGCTCGGCGCCGACACCTATGACGTTTATCAGGATATGCTGGGGCTCTCGAAGGCCGATGTCGAGGCGCTGAAGAAAGACGGTGTGGTCTGACGATCTCTACGTCCGGCAGCTGTAGCATTAAGCGCGTCGTGCCCATGGGTGCGGCGCGTTTTTTCTATGGGATCAGCGGTTCTGACCCGGCACCCAAAGCACATCCAACTTGCCGTCGTCGTTGGCGGCACGGCTGGCGACGAACAGGAAATCGGACAGCCGGTTGATGTATTTGATCACAGGTGCGTCGACCGGTTCATCTGGGTTTGCCGCCAGCTCGACGATCAGCCGTTCCGCGCGCCTGCACACCGTGCGGGCCACGTGCAAGGCGGCTGCGGCGGGGGTGCCGCCCGGAAGCACGAACGACCGCAAGGGGCTCAGGTGGGCATTGAGGGCGTCGATTTCGCCTTCGAGACGTTCGACCTGGGCGTCCGTGATGCGCAAGGCCGTGCGGTTGGGGTCGCGGTTGGGTACGCACAAGTCGGCCCCCAGATCGAAGAGATCGTTCTGGATGGCGACCAGGTTTTGCTCCAGCCCTCTCTGGCGATCCTGGTCGGACAGGTGAATGCGAGCCATGCCGAGGGCGGCATTGGTTTCATCGACGGTCCCGTAGGCGGTGACGCGCAGCGCATATTTCGGTAGCCGTTCGCCAGTGCCGAGCGCCGTGGAGCCGTCGTCGCCGGTTTTGGTGTAAATCTTGTTCAGTACGACCATGGGAGGCTCTCGTTTTCTAGTCTCGAGTCACTTCAACAGCCATAGCACCAACATTGCCACCGCGATGGCGATGAACTGCAGCCCGACACGCCACCGCATCAGCGTCTGACTGAGGCTGGCGCTGGGATTGCTACGCACGAGATTGCCGAGTCCCGCCACCAGAACGATGACAACGGCGGCCATGGCAATGATCACGAGGGTTGTCGATGTCATTTCAGGTCCAGATTTGGGTGATCCGCAGTGTAGAAACAAAGGCTTGGGCAGGCCCTCTCGGCGTCCGCTATCAGGTAACCTGCGGTGTGTTACACGGCAATGGATTTAACAACCCTGGGATAGCCATCGATCCAGCCAAACCTCGAGACATTGCGGAAGTTTAACGACGACCGCACGCCACAATTGCCGTATTCTTGCCGTCTGACTCGCCTGAGACCACACAGCAGCTCATTCATGAGGGGCCCGTTGCCTGTCCTGCGCGCCATTTTGAAGGATTGGGCCCGATGTTCGGGCCCGTGGTGCGCCGTTGGGATCGCGGCACTGGTGGGCGCGAACAGCTCGTCCCTCGTCGCGCAGACGCCCGACGACGTGAAGCAGAAGATCGAAGCGAGCCGCCAGCAGCTCGAAGAGCGCAAGCGGGCGGAGTCGGGCCTCAAGACCGATATCGGGCAATTGGCGGTGGAGCGCGAACGCCTCAATCAAAATCTACTCGCGACAGCAAAGCTCATCCAGCGCGGCGAAGGGCAACTTTCGGGTATCGAAGCACGCCTTTCTGAGTTGGATGCGCAGGAGAAGCTGGTTCGCGGAACCCTGGCGCAGCGCCATGATTCGATCGCGCATCTTCTGGCCGCCATCCAGCGCATGGGGCGCAATCCGCCGCCGGTTCTGATCACCAAGCGCGAGGATGCCCTGCGCATGGTGCGCAGCGCGATGTTGCTGGCTTCGGCCTTCCCCGAGTTACGCGGGCAGGCGATGGCACTCGCCGATCGCCTCAATGAACTCGCGCGCATCATGGGTGAAGCGAAGGCGGAGAGCGACAAACTCAAAGCGGAAACGGCGCGCCTTACCGATGCTCGCCTGCGCCTGTCGGAGTTGATGGAATCCAAGCGTCATTCCCTTGCCGAACGACAGCTCGAACTCGAAAAGGTTCGCAAAGAGACTTTCGAAATTTCCAAGAACGTCAACGATCTGAGCGAGTTGATCTCGCGGTTGGATCGCACGATGGGCCAACTTCCCGGCACGCCACCCGCCGCTGTCGGCCCGGGCCCGCTCGCACCTTCTGCCGGTCCACGGCCGGACGGCGCGTCGCCGCCTGTGCTTGCCGAGGCGCCGACCAAAAGCGGAGATCGCAGCGCCGCTGTCGAGATTGCGCCAAAGGGGCTCCAGGCCCCCAAACGCGAACTCGGGCGGATGGAACCGGCGATCCCGTTCATCCAAGCCAAGGGTCGCCTTCCCTTGCCCGCGCAAGGCGGTCGTGTTCTGGCTTACGGCGACAAGACCCAATACGGTAGCCAGTCCAAAGGCATCGTGCTCGAAACCCGTCACGGCGCCCAGGTCACATCGCCCGCCGACGGGTGGGTCATATTCGCCGGTGAGTTCAGAACCTTCGGCCAGCTCTTGATTATTGATGGGGGAGGGGGCTACCATATTCTTTTGGCTGGCCTATCTCAGATAGACGTTCAGCCGCGCCAGTTCGTCCTTGCCGGTGAGCCGGTGGGGATTATGAGCAGTGCCCCGAAATCGGCAAGCCCGAAAGCCGCCGATGGGTCGCCTGTGCTGTATATAGAATTCCGCAAAGACAACAAACCGATCGACCCGGATCCGTGGTGGCTGACGGAAGCTCAGAAGGTGCAAGGATGATGCGCAAACCCGATTACGCGTTTTGGACCTTCATGACCCTCGCGGTTATGGCTGGGACGACGACTGTGTTCAACGTCTCGCGAACGTATTCCGCGACGACGCCCAATGCGGAAATCTACAAGCAACTCGACCTGTTTGGAGACGTGCTGGAGCGTGTTCGGTCCGATTATGTCGAAAAGCCCGACGACGGTATGCTGATCGACTCCGCGATCAACGGGATGTTGGCGGCGCTCGACCCACACTCGGCCTACCTCAATCCCAAGCACTTCCGGGACATGCAGATTCAGACCCGCGGCGAGTTCGGCGGCCTGGGTATCGAAGTCACGATGGAGAACGGCGTCGTCAAGGTGGTGTCACCCATCGACGACACGCCGGCCGCCAAGGCCGGCGTGCAAGCCAATGACCTCATTACGCATTTGGATGGCGAGCCGATCGTCGGGCTGACGCTCGAACAGGCCGTCGAAAAGATGCGCGGGCCGGTGAACACCCCGATCACGTTGACGGTGGTGCGCAAGGGCATCGAGGACTCCGTCGAGCTCA
>JANOHP010000031.1:0-16217 GCA_031406575.1 Hyphomicrobiales bacterium | reverse complement strand
AGCACGTAGAGAATTGCGTCCAGCAGGAGGCGCGTATCGGGAACCCGATGACGCCGCGCCGTCTTCGCAGGCGGCATCAGCGGCGCGATCAACGCCCACTCCTCGTCCGTCAGATCGCTCGGATAACGGCTGTTCTTGCGCTCGTAGGTCGCTCGGTTATCGTCCGTCCACATTCCGCACCGCCCGCGAATCACGCGCACGGTCAGACAGAATCACAACTGATTCTCGGGAATCAACAAATTTCGGGACGGGCTCTCAGTTGACGCCCGAGTCCGACAGACAGCGGCCTGGTCCCGCGGGCTGCCACCCCATGCAACCAGCCAGGCGAGGCCGGCATTGAACGGAACCGACAGGTCGAGCTACGCGTTTTGGCCCATCACAGTCGACAGATGGGACATCGACATGAGTAACGAAGAAACCAAAAAGCGCGACAAAGAACTCGATCGAACGATCGAGCAGTCGTTTCCGGCGAGCGATCCGGCACCGCCCAAGCACATCACGGGAACTGAAGAACCCGGCAGCGACATCAACCGTAAGGCGCCCAAGATCACGCGCCAGCAGGTCGAAGCTGCGGCGAACCCGACGGGTCGATCGCCCGAGCCCGCGAAAGCCAAACCGAAGGGCACCCTGCCCGAGCCGGTGCGAGAGCGCGCTGAAGATTGACCAGCGTGTCCACCTCGAGGCGACAAAAAAACAAAAGGGTGCGGCAACCGACTGCCGCACCCTTTTTCATTCGACCCAATGCCTGCTACTTCGCCGACGCAGTCATCTGTGAGGGCTGAGAGTGTGCCCCATAGCCGTTGCTGGCCATGGCGGCGTGCTGCGGTTGGGGTTTAGCGACGATCCCCAAGCGCTCCTCGGCGGATTGCAGGATTTGCAGCAGCACTTCCGTGTACCGCATGCCTTGGAAGCCCGCCATGATCGCGAGCTTGCCGTCCCAGCACCAACCGGGATTGGGATTGACCTCGAGCAGCTTTATTTCACCGTTGGCATCGGCGCGGAAATCGAAGCGCGCATAATCACGGCATCCCAGCCGCTCGAACAGTCGTGCCGAATGCTCGATGAGCTGCTGTTGGACGTAATCGGTCAGCGTCGCTTCGTGATAGCGGATCTGCGTCCAGTAGGGGCTGTCGGGCTCCCACTTCGATTCGTAGCCGAGAATTCTCGGCAAATCCGGATCGAGGCGCGAGAAATCAACCTCGAGCACCGGCAGTGCGCGCAACCCATGCTCGGGATTGCCGATCATGCCGACCGAATACTCGGGGCCTGTCAGGTACTCCTGCACGAGGATGCCGCGCCGGGGAAAATCACTGCGTAACCGCTCGAGATAATCCAGCAGCGCGCGCTCGTTGTGCACTACCGCGTCTTTGGTAATGCCCTGCGAGCTGTCTCCCCAATTGGGTTTCAGCAGGGCCGGAAACACGGATGGCAGCGTCGCGCTTTGGTCGCCCGGCCGCACGTAGGTCTCGAGCGGCACCGGCACATCGAGGGACGCCGCGATCGTGCGCACGAGGCCCTTGTCGTAACAGGCCGCCAGGGCGGCTGGACCGGCACCCGTATAGGGGATCTCCAACATCTCGAGCAGAGCCGGGACGTGCAGTTCCTTGAAGGGGTCGTTGTTGAAGCCTTCATCGCAGAAGTTCAGCACCAGATCCGTTTTCAGCTCGGACAAGTCGCGCTCGAGCGTGGCGTGGTTGCTGAGGAAGCGCACCTTGTAGGCCGGCAGCTCCGACAGGGCGTCTTTGAGCTTGCGGATGGTTTCGTGGTCTTCCGCATTGAAGGTGCCGTTGCGTTTTACGTCATCGGGCAGATGCGGATCGCCCATCACGACGGTGACGTCGATCTGCTGGACCTTGCCGCGGACCTTGCGCACCGGAAGCTGCGGTGCATCCGCGGTCAGCAGGATGCGGCGGGCCATCATGCCCAAATCCTGATCCCGATCAGACACCGACTCCGCCGTGCCGTGGTGGCGCACGTTGCGAAAGCCGGTCTTCTCGAGCAACTTCGTGATCGACTCGCGCGTGTAGAGCCGCTCGGCATAGAACTGGTCGGCCAGAACACCCGTTTCGTCGTTGACGATCACCTCGCGCGAGATGAGGCGGTCACCTTCCTTGCTGATGGAGCGTTCGCGGCACACGAAGTGGTGGACGTCGATCCACTCCCAGGAGCGGCGCTCGAAATGCTCCGCCATATAGGCGCCGTCGGTGATGTCGAGGACGAGCTGACCGCTGGGACGCAGCAGCTTGCCGATCGTCGTCAGCACCTTCTCGTCGTCCGTCTTGTTCGAAAAATAGCCGAACGAATTGCCCATCACCGTGACGCAGTCGAAGGTGTTCTCGGTCAGTCGCGGATTGCGCGCGTCGCCTTCCTTGAAGACCACGGGCAGGGCTTCATTCTGCGCGCGCTTCTTGGCCAGTCGAATGAGATAACGTGAGCGATCGACGCCCAACACGTTCTTGAAGCCGCGCCGCGCCAGTTCGAGAGAATGGCGGCCCTGTCCGCAGCACAGGTCCAGGATGCTGCTGTGCGTCTGGATGGCCGCCGACTGGACGATGAAGTCCACTTCTCGGCGGGTGTTCTCGGCGTTCTCGACGACATCGCCGTCGGTCTTGACGTAAAGTGCATTGAAGAGTTTGCGCCACCACTCCGCCGGCAGATGGGATTCGAGATCCGCAACTGGTCCCAGGCTGGTTCGGACGGGAGCGCGTTTCGGCCGCTTCGGCTTCGAAGCCAATGCCATGATGGACGAGAACCCTCCTCGATCAACGCCGCGTTTCGGGTCGAGAGTCACACGCTCTCGTCTGCCTCGACGCGCGGTCGCACGCCGTCGAACTCATGATCCGACGAGTCGCACATGTAGTGCGTTGCACGAGCATGTCAAACGGCTAAGCCGGCGAATTCCAACGGAGCCACAGATTTTTTGCGACCGTGTCCGAAGTCGCCTCGCGCGACCTCACGCGGCGCGGCGCAGCACGGCGATGAAGAAGCCGTCCGTTGCATGCGAGGCGGGTGTCAGCAGCAGCGTGTCGCTTCTGCCATCTGCCGACTTCGGCGGCGCACCGGGTAATGTGCGCGCCCAGGCGTCGGCGTAGGATTCGCACGTGAAATCGGGGTTTTCTGCGATGAACGCCTGCACCTGCTCGTTGTTCTCCGCCGGCAGCATCGAGCACGTCACGTAGACGAGCGCGCCGCCGGGCTTCACCATCGGCTGTGCCAACGCCAGCACTTCGCGCTGATCGGATTTGCGCACGTCGATGCTCTGTTCGCGCAAACGCCACTTCGCTTCCGGCCGGCGGCGCCACACGCCCGTCCCCGTGCACGGTGCGTCTACGAGCACGACATCGAAGCGGGGGCCCAGTGCCGACAATGCCACCTTGTCGCGTGCGCCCCCCACCAACACCTTGCGCGCACCCGCCCGTTTCAATCGCTCGAAAATCGGTTTGAGCCGCAGCCGGTCGCCGTCGTAGGCGTAGATCTGGCCAGTGTTCTGCATGACGGTCGCCATAGCCAAGCTCTTGCCGCCGCCACCCGCGCACAAGTCGAGCACTTGCAGGCGCGGACCGGCCCCCGCCAGGGCGGCTGCGATTTGCGATCCTGCGTCCTGCACCTCGAACCACCCCGCCTGAAACGCGGCCTCGGCCTGGAGGTTGGGCGTGCGTCCCGGACCCGAGGGCGGCGGAATGCGCAGACCGTTCGGCACGAACGGTGCGCGCTCGAGGCCGAACGAGGTCAACGCCTTCGTCACGCGCTCGGGCGACGACTTCATCGTGTTGACACGGATATCCGTCGGCGCGCGCTGCGCCAGCGCTACACCCTCGGCAATGGCGCGCGCGCCGAACGTCGCCTCGAACACCGGCCACATCCACTCGGGTATATCGGCGCGGATGTGCGCAGGCGCGTCGTCGAGCGTGCGCGTGAGCCCGGCCAGTTCGTGGCCCGATAACGCAGCGGGCGCATGTTCGCTGCCGTCGCACAGAGCGGCCACCGCCTCCGGTTCGAGCCCGAACGTGGCTGCTGCCGTGCCAATCGCCAGCGCGCGCGGCGTGTCGGACCCGAACCGCCACGCGGTCGACGAGCGGCGGCGCAGCGCATCATAGACGAGGTTGCCGATGGCGGCGCGGTCCCCCGAACCCGCGATGCGGTGGGCCTTGCCCCAATCGGACAGCGCCTCGCTGGCGGGGCGATGCTTGTCGAGCACCTCGTGCAGGACTTCGACGGCGGCCGTGATACGGGATGCGGGGCGCAACAGCTAAACTCCGGTGACGGCACGCCAGCCGAGGATAATCCACATCGTGGCGACGGTGGAGGCGCCGACGAGGAAGACCCCCGCCCGCCACTTCACGACGTTGGGACCGATATGGATGGCGGCATGAACAATGCGCGTGGCGACGAATATCCAGGCGAGCCAGAGCATCAGCGTGTCGGCTGGGCGCAGGATCATCGCAAACGCCACGACGGCAAAGAAGAGGACGGGCAGCTCGAATTGATTGCGATAATTGTTGGCGACCTTCTGGGCCTGATCGGACCAGACGTTGCGGCTGAGACGCAGGTCCTCATCGGTCAATGTCTGACGCCTCTCCCGCATGGACTGTGCCCGCGCCTGTCCGAGCCCGATCAACACGAGGATCGAGAGGAGCGCTTGGACGACAGCAGGAAGCACGAGGGCAGAATTCGACATGACCGTTCGGGGCTATGGCTCGAGGGAGGGTCAGCCTCTCGCACCCATTGCCCCCCGGCGCAATGAAATAGTTGCGAACATTTCTTCGGTTTCCCGGAGGTCGAGCCTCGACGCTCTATTCTGGCCCACGTGGTCCCGGCTCTGCGCGGTGCACTCACGCCCCCTGCTTCCCGGAGGTCGCGCCCGTGGCGCGGCCATCCGGGACCGCGTGTACGCGTCACTGGACCGCTCGACATTGTCCCATGTGGTCCCGGCTCTGCGCCGTGCTACTGCACGGCTCCGGCCGGGAAACAGAATTGGAACTTGGTATCGGTACCCCTGGCCGCGCCTGCCGGCCAGTGCCAAACTGCTGGCCGAACGCGCGCCACGCAGCCCTCTTGGAGTTCGCCCATGCTCGGCCGAGACCTTGCTTATGTCGCCCTGGCGGTCACCGATGACGAGGGTGCGGCCCGCGTGCTCGGGCGGGAGCTGGCCTTGAGGCGCACCGACATCGACGACGGGCACGGCGGGCGCATTCCTCTGTTCACCGTCGGCGAAAGCGCGCTGGCGCTGTTCCCGCTGGGGCATCCGGGCATCGACGGCTCGGACCGGTCCGGCGTGCACCACATTGCGCTGGGCTGCGCGCATCTGGACGATGGGCTGTCAGCGGCAGAAAAGGCTGGCATGACGGCGCTCGAGGGCGCACCCCAACCCGGCCTCGGCGGGCGCCGTCGCCTCAGCCTCGTTCCCGCGACAACGGCACACATTCGCACTGTGCTCACCGAGCGCATCGACCTCGACCGCGCCACGGCGCCGCTGATCGAACGGCTCGATCACCTGGGCATCGCCAGCGCGGACAATCGGGCGGGTATCACGACGTGGTCGACGCGCCTGGGCCTGCCCATCGAGAGCCAGCAGACGGACATGGAAGTCATGATCCCCGTCGAAAGCTTCACCTCGGACCGGCATGGCGTCGTCTATCACACGCGCGAGCCGATCCCCGTCGGCGGCCTGCGGGTCACCTTCGTCACCGTCGGCGACACGGATCTGGAGCTGCTGGAGAACTTCGACCCGCGTCAGAAGGGCGCCGTCGACTACGGCACGTCGGGCACCACGCGGCAGGACCAGGGCGCGATCGCCCGCTTCGTTGCCTCTCGCGGGCCGGGCCTGCACCACATCGCCATGAAGACGCCGGACATCAACGGCGTGCTGAAGGGCTTGGATGCGGCCGGAGTCATCGTCATCGACAAGACAGGCCGTCCCGGCTCCCGCGCCGGCCTCATCGGCTTCATTCACCCCAAGTCGACCAGCGGCGTCCTCATGCACTTCGACGAGCGGCCGGGGGTGTGAACGCGACCGACCCCGTCACACCGGCAGCGGCACGCCGGTGGTCTCGAACATGGACCGCTGACGGTCCGCCAGACGGTCGAGGTCGAAGCCTTCGATGGTTTCGTTGAAAATGCGGTAGTAGTTGAGCCGTGCGTCGAGATGCAGGAACACGCCGCCGAGACCAATCGCGGCGCGGTCCATGAAGACGAATTCGCGCGGCACGCGCACCGGGCCCTTTTCTTTCAGCGCCTGATGCACGGTGAACGCTTCGCGGCGTCCGTATTCGCCGGGCGTGGTGCCCTCGGCGATCGAGCGCTCGCGGTCATCGAGCAACGGTCCGTAGATAAACCGCGCCCAGATGTTGAGCACGTCGATCAGTTCCTTCGACAGTCCCTTGAAGCCCCACGTCTCGTAGGCATGCACGATCAGTGCTTCGTTACCCGTCAGGAGGCCCCGATAGAGATCGATGACGCCCTGCACGAATTTTGGCGCGAACGTGCGCATGCAGCCGTAGTCGAGCAGATTGATGCCTCCTGCTTGGCCCTTCAGTTGCTCACCCGCAACCGGGCCGTCCGGACGGTCGCCCTCTTCGAAGACGTTGTAATTGCCCAGATGCGGGTCGCCATGAATGACGCCGAAATGCGAAAACGGCATCCACCACGCACGAAACATGGCGCGGGCGATCTGGTTGCGATCTTCGAGCGGAGCCTGTTTGTAGGAGAGCAGCGGCTTGCCTTCGGCCCAGGTCATCGCCAGCAGCCGCTTCGTCGACAGCTCGGGCAGGACGGTCGGCACGCGAATGAGCGGATCATCGCGAAAGATCGCGGCATAGAGCGCGATGTGTTTGGCTTCCAGCTCGTAGTCGAGTTCTTCGCGCAGCCGCGCCGAAATCTCCTGCAGGATTTCGCCCGTGTCGACGGCCGGGTCCATGCGCGCGTGAATGGCAAACACCACCCGCAACTGATTGACGTCGGCTTCCACGGCCGACTGCATGTCGGGATATTGCAACTTGACGGCTAGCGCCCGTCCATCGGGCGCGGTCGCCCGATGCACTTGGCCGAGCGAGGCAGACGCGGCGGCCTCGGGCGCGAAATTTTGGAAGCGGCTCTCCCAGTCGGCGCCCAGCTCCGCCCGCATGCGTCGGCGCACGAAGCCCGGTCCCATCGGCGGGGCCGCGCTCTGCAACTGCGCCAGCTCGCGCGCATACTCCGGTGGCAGTGCCTCGGGAATGGTCGAGAGCAACTGTGCCGCCTTCATGATCGGGCCTTTCAGACCGCCCAACGCCGCCGCCAGCTCCGCCGCGTTCTTCGAGCGGTCGAGCTCGTAGCCGAAGATGCGACTGCCTGCGACCCGCGCCGCCACCGCACCCACGTTGGTGCCGACCCGCAGATAACGCGCGGCCCTGGCCGAAAACCGGTTTTCTTCCTCGTCATCGGCCACTGGACATGCTCCTTCGTTCCCTCCCCATATCGGCGTGCGGGAGCCTGCCGTCCAGGCCCTTGCTGCCGGACCAGGTGCCGCGGGCCGAGGTGTCGTCACGCGGGAGACGCGGCGCGTTTGCCACAAATTCAACGTCATGCCCGCGGAGGCGGGCACCCACGACACCTCGAAACTGGCGTACGGCTTCGCGGATCCGTGCCGTGGGCCCCCGCCTTCGCGGGGGTGACGTGGAGAGTGGGGCTGACGTAGTGAACTGAATTGCTCTGACTCTGACGGGTCCTCAACGCCACGCCGCGCTTGCTCCGGACACGCGGCTCGGTCAACATGGGGGCTGATCGATCAACTGCCATAGCGCCCCGCAAGGGTGTCTGAGGAGGCTTGCCCATGACCGCGACCACATCGAGCGTATCCGCCAAAACGCCCACGCAGGACAATCTGCGGGGCTGGGGCCGCAAGGACATGGCCGCCCGCCTTGCCCAGGATATCCCCGAAGGCTGGTGCGTGAATCTGGGTATCGGCATTCCGCTGCTCGTGGGCGACTACATTCCCGACGATCGTGAGGTCATCCTGCAGTCGGAAAACGGCATCATCGGCATGGGGCCGTTGCAGAAGAAAAACCAGCTCGACACCTGGATCGTCAACGCCGGCAAGCAGAACGTCACCTTGAAGACGGGCGCCACGATGGTCGGCCACGCCGACAGCTTCGCCATGATCCGCGGCGGACATTTGGACCTGTGCGTGCTGGGCTCGTTCGAGGTCGCCGCCAACGGCGACTTCGCCAACTGGACGACGTCATTGAAGTCGGTTCCAGCGGTGGGCGGCGCGATGGATTTGGCGGTCGGGGCCAAGCGCATCTGGCTGCTGATGGAACACACCTCCAAAGACGGCAAACCGCGCCTGCTGGACACCTGCACGATGCCGCTGACGGCGATCGGCGTCGTCAAACGCGTCTACACCAACCTCGCCGTCGTCGACATCACGAGCCGTGGTTTCGAGGTCGTCGACATCAATCCCGAGATTACGTTCGAAGCGCTGCAGGCCCGCACCGGCGCGAAGCTGCATCGGGCGAATTGATCTGCAGGGCGCGGATACTTCGGCGCGGGAAACGGGCAACAAAAAACCCGGCATCGAGGTCGGGTTCTTCGTGTCCGAAACGTGGGGAGGTTCTGCGACCTCCTCCTGCTTCACTCGGATAGGTTTCAGCGCACAGCTCACATTGCGGTGCCCACCACCAAAGTCCAAAAGGTCTTGAATTCAGTCTTGGGGTCCTGCACGAGGGCGATCCCCATGTGCTCGGCGTCGGCGAGCAACAGGTTCTTGTTGTGGCCGGGGCTTTCCTTCCAGCCCTTGAAAACTTCTTCGATCGTCGTCTGGCCGGTGCCGACGTTTTCGGCGGCAAGCCGCGCGTTGTAACCGGCGCGCTTCACCCGATCCCAGGGATTGGACCCATCGGAGCCGAAATGCGAGATGCGATCCCACTTGGCCAAGTCCGTCGAATGGTTCTTGGCGGCTGCCGACAGCTCGGCATTGAGCTTGAGCGGTTTGAGGCCGTTTTGGGTGCGATATTTGTTGATGAGGTCGCGGGCTGCTTCGGTATCGAGGCGCGTCAGCGTGTAGTCGCGACCCGACAGCGATCCCGACGTCGCCTTGTCATAGGTGCCACGCGGCGCGCGATCGTCGGCCGAGGCGACTTTCTGTACGCCAGCAGTCGAGGCGCCGCCGGCAACGGCGGGTGCGGCGCGCTCAGCAGGTTCGCCGCCGAGCGCACCCTGGCGGCTTTTGCGGGTTTCGGTCAGCGTCGTCTGCTCGACACCCGAGGAGTCGGCATAACCCGCCGTCAGAGACTTCGAATTGAGGCTGCACCCGCCAGACAAGGCCGCAAGGGCTGCCAGTGTCGTCGAGATCAGAACGCGAGACATGTACCGAACTCCCGCCATGGACGAGGCGTATCCTTTCGTGATGCTGCCAGACATCAGTTAACCGGACATTAACGCTAACGACCCGTTCACCAAGTGATTCGGACGATGACGGAGCATCGCTGCGCAGAGTATGGGGCCAGCATCGTGTCGCCATTTTGACGCTTGCCCCGCCTCGGTCACAATCGCCGATGCCGGAGCGGGCATAGGCCGGGCGTGTGCCAAAAAAGATGCTTGGCCCGAACGGCAACATTACGCACAATGTCGTTGATTCTCCGGTGATTCGCGCGTCCGGCATCGATGATTTCCGCCACCCTCGAACGGGGAGACGCTTGAGCCATGAGCAAGCCCGCTTCCGGTAGCGCGCGTGCACCCGCTGCCATCGGCGCCCAGTCCCGGATGGCCGATGTGATGCTCGTGCGGATCGCGGCTGCGGGGGGCAGCGAGCGCGACATCGCCCGTGATCTGCATCCTTGGGCAGAAACGAAAGTGTCGGCCCACGCTTGGCGCGTGCGTATTTCGCAGGGTTTGGCGGCGCTGGCCATTCATGGACACGTCGCGTCGACCGCCGGGCGCTATCGCGCGACGGATGCGGGCCGGGTGCAGGTGCGGGCATTTCTGGGCGGTCAATGCGGCGACATCGGGCCGTGGCCCGTGGTGCGCGATGGGCACCTCGTGTTGGCCGCGCTCGGGTTGCAAACGGCCTTGCCGAACCGCCGCAAGGCGGCGGCGCGCCTCGATGGGCTGCGCGGCCTGATCGTCGAATCCACCTGGAACATCGAAAACAGCGGCCGGCCGTCGGCGACGCGAATCCGATCCAAGCTCGCCCTGCGTGCCTTGCAACGCGTGTTCGGCTCCGACATCGACAAGAGCCTGGAGAGCAAGTCTGCCATGTCGGCGAGTGCCAGCCGATTGCTCGCGGCGCAATTGTCGAAGACGCCACGTCAACATGCGACCGATGCACGTCTCGTGGCGCAGCTGGCGGCCGAGGCGATCGGCGTGACGCGCGCCGATCTGGCGAGTTTGCGTCGCGGTGTGCTGCGCCGGTTCCTGACGGAGCCCGATGTCGCCAGCGAGACGGCAGCGGCGGTGCCACGTGCCGCGCCCCAAGTGCCGGTCCCCCCGATTGCGCCCGCACCGGCTCTCGCGCAACCGCGCCACGCGCCGCCGCTTGCGCCCACCACTGCGGCCGCGCGTGTTCGCCTCGTGACGCAGCCTGCGGCTCCGGTCGCGACTGTCCCTGTCGATCGCCGCCCCGATCCCGCGACATTCGCACGGGCGGTGCAGGACGCGGCCAAGCTCAAGGCCGAGGGTTGGGCCGGAAACCGCAAAGCGTTCGTGTCGCGCGTTTGGTCGGTGGTGCAGGAACGCCACCCCGAGTGGGGAATCGGCGTCATCGAATTCAAAGGCATGCTCGCCGAAGTGCATCGCATCGGGCTGCTCGGCCTCGCAAATGCCGACCTGAAGGACCGCCGCACCCTCGCCGAGGTCGAGGCGTCTGCGGTGTCCTATAAAAACACCGTCTGGCATTACGTGCGCGTCGACGACTGACGCAGCTCGCGAATCGCATAAAAGACGAAAAAACAAATAGAAACGACGCGTCGAGGATATTGTACCCATGCCCCCAGAGACCGGCGAACTCTCCCCCGCCGAACGGCTTGCTGCCGCCTTCGAGCACTCCATCACGTGGGAGGATGATCTCTGGCATGCCGACCCCGTGGACGTCGATGCCGTACACAAGCGCGCGCGCCGCAAGTTCAACGAGCTGCTGGAGCTGATCACCACGGGGCGCGGTGCGTCCACGCAAGGGCGTATCCTGCTGTTCCACGGCCAGTCGGGCGCTGGCAAAACGCATCTCATTCGGGCGCTGCGCACATCCTCCCATCGCGCCGGAAAATCCTATTTCGGCTACGCGCAGATGACGCCCGACGTGGCGAGCTATGCGGACTACTACCTGCGCCGCCTCGTCAACTCGCTGGAGAAGCCCTACGACCCCGACAAGGGCGGCGAGAGCGCGCTGACGCGGCTCACCAACAAGCTCGTCGCCGACTCCGCCGTGCTGCCCGTCGCCGATCTCAACGAGCTGCGCGAGGCCGAACTCGACGAAGCGACGCTGGCGCGGTTCATTCTGCAATTGGCCGACGACATCGTGTCGTGCCCGCGGTTTGCCGCCCAGGAACTCGACGTCAACATCGTGCGCGCGCTGCTCTATCTCCAGCGCTCCGACCCGCGCATCGACCAGCGCGTGCGCCAGTATCTCTACGGCCGGCCGCTGAACGACCTGTCGCAACAGGCGGTCGCAGCACTGGACGCCAACACCGGCGAGGGGCGCGCCTTCGAGATCATCGAAGCGTTGGGCAAGCTCGCGTGGGTGGTGGACCGTTCCGCGCTCGTCTTCGCCATCGATCAGGTGGAAGACCTGCGCTTCTTCGACGATGCCGAGGAGCGCTTCCAGAAGGCCGTGCGCGATCTCATCCAGGTCGCGAACCGTATCCCGACGGCGATCATCATCATCTCGTGCCTGGGCGATTTCTACGATCAGGTGCGCGGCGTGCTGGCGCAATCCTATGTCGATCGCATCGAGAAGGCTGGCCCCGTCGCGCTGCTGGAAAGCCGCACGCCGGAGGAGGCGCGCCTCATTATCGGCAAGCGGCTGGAGGTCGAGTCGCAGCGCGGCAACAGCGTGGCGATGGCCGATCCCGCGCAGTTCTTCGGGCCGGGCTTTTTCGAGGAGTTCGGTGGTCTGTCGACGCGCCGCCTGCTCGAGCATGCGCAGAACCGTGTGCGTGCCAAGATCGAAGATGATGCCGACGAGGACGCCGCTCCGCGCGCGACACCGGCCGACAGCGGCGCCCGGTTCATCTCGACGCTGGCCGCCGCTTTGGGGTTGGGCACGTCGGGCGGTGACGCATCGCAGACCTTCGGCGGCAGCAACGAGATCGATTATCGCGGCTTCTGGGAGCGCTTCCAAAGCCAGTCCGAAGCCGAGATGCCGTCCGACGATCATGAGTTGGCGCGCATCCTGGCCGATGCCCTCTCTCTTGCCCGGGACGAGTGCGGCGCCGATATGAAGGTCTCGATCGGCCGCGTGTCGCTGGGCGACGACTTGCCGGCGTTCGATCTGTCCGTGACGCATGCTTCGGGCGTGTCGCAGGAGGCGCGCGTTTTCATCTGCAATCGCTCGACGCAGGGCGGTGGCCTCAAGCGCCAGCTCGATCGCGTGCTGGTGGCCATGGAGGAGCGCGTCTGCTGGATGTTGCGGGCGTCCGACTTCCCGCCCAATCGTCGCAATTTGACCGCGCAAGCGTTTCGCAAGTTCCGCGAAATGGGCGGGCAATCGTTGACGGTGCCGATCCCCGAGTGGGAGCGCATGATCACGGTGCGCGAGTTCCACCGGCATCACCGCAGTGACCCCGGTTTTGCGGCGTGGTTCGAGTCCGCCAAACTGCTGTCGGGTATGTTGCCGATCGTGCAGATGTTGCGGCTGGATCAGCGCACCGTATCGCGCGCCTTGGCGGTGCATCAGGACACGGCAGCTGCGGTCACGACGCACGTGTGGCCCGCGTCGCTTGCCGGTGCCCGCGAAGCAGACAATGGCAGCGATCCGAGCACGTCGCACGCCACGAACGGCTCGGCCATGGCGAACCTGCTCGCCGACTGGACCGGCTGGGCGGGCCTCACACCTCAACCGGCTATGCCACAACCGATGCCGTCGAGCGCGACGCCGGGCGAAGAGGATGATTTGCCGCTCTCGGTCATTCTGGATGAAAACGGCTCGGGCGCCTCCAGCATCGTGGCGGGGCGCGAGATCGGTGGGCGGTCGATGCCCATCTCGCTCAATCGCGGTGTGCTCAAGCGCCACGCGGCGGTGATCGGCGGCTCGGGCTCGGGCAAGACGACGCTCGCGCTGACGCTGATCGAGCAACTGCTGTTACGCGGCATTCCCGCCATTCTGATCGACCGCAAGGGCGACCTGTGCTCCTACGCCAACCCGGACGTGTGGCGCGCCAACGAGAACGAATACAACGAGCGCCGGGGGGAGCGGGAAAAGCTCGCGGACGCGATCGACGTGGCGGTCTACACGCCGGGCCGCGCCACGGGGCGGCCGATTTCGATCACGCTGCTGCCCACCGGCATCAACGAACTGCCCGAGCACGAGCAACAACTGCTCGCCAACCTGTCGGCGGCAGCACTCGGCGACATGCTGCACCTGAAGAACTCGGCGACGCACCAGAAACAGTCCGGCACTCTTTCGGTGGCCCTGCGGATTTTGGGCGCGCGTTTCTCGAAGGAAGTCACGCTGGGTGACCTCATCATGTTGCTCGAGGATGAAGATCCCGAGCTCGGCGAGCTGACGCAGCGCATGGACCCGTCGGGCAAGATTCGGCGCGATCTCATCGGCCAGCTCGACTCGCTGCGCCACCGCAACTCCGTGCTATTCGAGGGCGGCGGTGAGTCCCTGCGCATGGACTCGTTGCTGGGGCTGGGCCCCTACGCGCGGCGCGATGGGCGCACGCGGCTGTCGATCATCTACACGGGATTTCTCGGCGACAACGAGAACGTGTTGTTCTGGGTCTCGCAGTTTCTCGCCGAAGCGCTGCGCTTCTGCCAGCGCAACCCCAACGACGAGCTGCAGGCCGTCGTCATGCTCGACGAAGCGGATCTCTACATCCCGGCCAACGCCAAACCGGCGACGGCCGAGCCGTTGCAGAGCCTGCTGAAGCGCGCGCGATCCGCAGGTCTGGGCATGATGCTGGCGACGCAATCGCCGGGCGACCTCGACTACAAGAGCCGCGATCAGATCACGAGTTGGTTCATCGGCCGCGTGCGGGAAGACACCGCGCTGCGCAAACTCAAGGCCGCGTTCCAGTCCGAGTCTGGCCTCGATCCCGCCGCCGTTCTCCCCGGCCAAACCGTCGGCGAATTCCACCTCGTGCAAGAAGGCCTCGTGCGCTCGATGAAGGCCCAACGCTCCCTCATCGAAGCGGAGCAAGTGCCGTTCGACCGGATTGAGCAGCTGGCGTTCGAGACGAAAGGGCAGGATGAGAAACAGTTGAGGCTGTTTGCGTGACGATCAGCCGGGATTTCGCGCCTTGATTGCATTTGCACGCGCGGAATAGGTGATCTGGTCATCGGGCTCCACAGACACCAGGCTGCGCACGCTCTTCCTAGCGACACTGCGTTCGGCAGCGGTCATGGCGCTGAGTTTTTTCGTGATGGGACTGAAGCTCGGCGTCTGAGCCTGCCAGAAGTCATCGAAGTTCGGATAGGGAACGGTTACCTCGAAAGTGGTCGTCGAAACGGCTTCCAGTCCCACTCGCGTGAACAATGCCTGAAGTGCTACGATGGTGGAGTCCTCAGTGCCCGGTCGGTCGGCGATATGGTACCCTTGTTTTTGCAAACCCATGCGCATCGGCCAGCTCGGCGACGCCTCCGCAGCGAAATCCCACACGTAACCCGCAATGATTCCGCCAGGACGGCCGACACGACGCATTTCCTCGAGTGCCTTGGTTCGATCAGGTACGAAGTTGATCACGAGGGCGGACGCGACGATATCGAACGACGCCGCGTCAAATGGCAACTGCTGGGCGTCGCCGACGCGGAAATCGGCGCGACTGGCAAAAGATTGACGGCGTGCATGCTCGATCTGCGCGGGCTCGGGATCGATTCCTATGACGGTGCGTGGTGCACATGTATCGAGGATCAGTTGTGTGAAGATCCCCGTCCCGCAACCCACGTCGATCCAGTCAGCGTGTTGCGGCGCGCCGACCCAACGCAGAAAATCGCCACCGACTGCACGACTCCACCGCCCCATGAACCGCTCATAAGCGGCGCCATCGTCGAAGCGTTGTGTGGACTCTGCCATGGCAGTCTATTCCACCTTTACACCGACGGTTTTGACCAGGGCGGCATTAAGCGCAATCTCTCTCTCGATCAAAGCGTCGAATTCTTTCGGCGTCATCGGCATGGGATCGAGGCCCAGCACGGCCAATTTCTCGACCACCTTGGGGTCGCGCAGCGCCTTGGCAATTTCGAGATGAAGCTTGTCGATGATCTCGCGCGGCGTCTGCACGGGCAGAAAGACGCCGAACCAGATCGGATATTCCGCATCTTTGAAGCCTGCTTCCGAAGTGGTCGGCACTTTGGGAAGCTCCGCCGCGCGTGTGCTGCCGTTGACGGCGAGTGCGGTGAGCGTTCCCGCTTTGACATTCGGCATCACGAGGCCTACCGGGCCGAAGAAAAATTCGACACGGCCAGCGATGACTTCGAACATGGCTTCAGCACCACCTTTGAAGGGGATATGAACCGCGTCGATCCCGGCACTGAAACGGAAGCGCTCGGCGCTCATGTGTGTTGCGGTGCCGATGCCTACCGATGAGAAGTTGAGCGCGCCGGGTTTGGCCTTCGCTGCGGTGACGAGATCAGCCACGGTTTTCAAGCCGGATGCCGGCGCCACCACCAAGACGCTCGGCGAGATGCCGAGCGATATGACCCCCGCGAAATCCCGTGCAGGATGGTAGCTCAAATTCAAATAGAGTGCCGGCGAGATGGTGTGGGCTGAGCCATTGACGAGAATGGTGTACCCGTCGGGAGCGGCCTTGGCGACGGCGGCAGCACCAATTGTTCCTCCGGCCCCGGCGCGATTTTCGATGATGATGCTCTGGCCGAGTTGCTGTGCGACTTGGTCGAACACAGCGCGTGGCACGATGTCGGCGGTGCTGCCCGCACCGTAGGGCACGATGATCTTCAGAGGTTTGGTCGGCCAGCTCTGTGCCGAAGCAGGCTGCGAATCGGTGAGCAGCGAGGCCGCGAAAACGATGAACAGCAGAAGGACTGGCATATAGAGCTTCCTTACGTAAACTCCGCACACTATT
>JANOHP010000017.1:0-26216 GCA_031406575.1 Hyphomicrobiales bacterium | reverse complement strand
CGTGTAATGGCGCGCCAGATCGAGCCACGACAATTTCATGTGTTCGCCCACGTGTGCGAGCGCAGGCGTCGTGGCGAGCGTGGCCGTGAGCGTCAGGCCCCAGAACTTCAACATGCAGCTTCTCCTCAGCGAATCGGATCGTGGACGGTGACGAGTTTGGTGCCGTCGGGGAACGTCGCTTCGACATGCACGTCGTGGATCATCTCGGCGATGCCGTCCATGACTTGCGCGCGGGTGATGACCCTCGCACCGGCATCCATGAGGTCGGAGACCGAGCGGCCGTCACGCGCACCCTCGACGACGAAATCGGTTATCAGCGCGATCGCCTCGGGATAATTGAGCTTCACGCCCCGCTCCAGCCGACGTCTGGCAACGATCGCCGCCATGGCAATCAGCAGCTTGTCTTTCTCGCGCGGTGACAAATTCATCGCCGTCTCGTCTCCTCACATCGTCCACACGCGCGGCAGGCGCCGATGACTGACCGCACGGAGCGCCGCCATCACGTCGTGCCGCACCGCCGCCGGCTCCTCGCTCATGAACCGTGCCGTCAACATGCCATTCCAAGTGCTCGAACCGCAAATGGAACGTGGCGATGCTAGAGCGCCGCGCACAATGTCGAGCTTGTTTTCGGCATCTGGCGCGACCAGCAGAAGCAACGCCATGGCTCGCGCCCCGCCGGCAATGGCCGGGCGCGCGAGCAGGGACGCCATGTCACCGTCGAGACGCATGGCTTCGGCGAAAACGAGGCGCCCGTCCCGCCGCACACGCCAATCATCGTGCAGCGTGCCCACGCCCATGATCTCGCCGCTGGCGATCCGCCCGAACGTGACCATTTCGACGATCAGAAGTCGGCCACTTGCCGCGACATCGACCGCGATTCGCCGGCCCAATCGCGCTCCCGAGAAGAGAATGGTTTCTTGGGGCACCCAATCCAGTTGCGCCCCTTCGCCGATCGACAGGTCTATCTTGACTTCAGCCTCCGGGCCGAGCGTTCGATATATGCGCTCGGCGCCTTGTGTCGAGAACACCGCCTCGGCGCCGTTGTCCACCGAGAAGGCGAAGCTCAACTGATCGCCACCCGCCACGCCGCCACCGGTATTGAGTTGAATCGCTTGCAGATGATTGCCGTCAACGGCGGGGAATTTGAGCCGATAACCTCCGCGCTCGGCCAGATCAACCAGGCGGGTGCGGCCATCGGTGAGACCGACGCGGGCGCCCACACCTCCAGCCACTCGCACCGCCGCCAGTTGTCGCGCGGCGTCCGAATTGCGCGTCTCAGACCGAAAGTCGCCTGCGTACATCGGCCTCCACCATTTCGCTTCGCGTGCCCGACAGAACGACTTGGCCACGGTCCATCACGGCGAAACTGTCCGCGAGGTCGCGCGCGAACTCGAAATACTGCTCGACCAGCAGGATCGCCATGTCGCCCTGCTTCCTGAGGTAATCGATTGCGCGGCCGATGTCCTTGATGATCGACGGCTGAATACCCTCGGTCGGTTCATCGAGAACGAGCAGCTTTGGCCGCATGACGAGCGCGCGCGCGATGGCGAGCTGCTGCTGCTGGCCTCCCGACAGATCGCCTCCGCGCCGACGCAACATGTCCCCGAGCACCGGAAACAGCTCGAAAATCACCTCGGGAATGTGTCGATCGGCACGACGAAGAACGGCATACCCCGTCTCCAGGTTTTCTTTCACCGTGAGCAGCGGAAAGATTTCCCGACCCTGCGGCACGAAGCCGATACCGCGACGCGCGCGCTCCACGGATGGCAGCCTCGAGATATCGGCACCTTGCCAGTGGATCGTCCCCGCGCTCACCGGCTGCTGGCCACAGATTGCGCGCAGCAGGCTCGTTTTGCCGACGCCGTTACGCCCCAGAACGCACGTCACCGCGCCAGCTTTCGTTGTGACGGACACGTTTCGTAGAGCCTGCGCCGCGCCATAATGCAAATCGATCGCCTCGACGCTCAGCATGCCGCCATTCCTCTGCACTCCTCAACGGCCAAGGTACACCTCGATCACGCGCGGGTTGGCCGAGACATCATCGATGTTACCCTCGGCGATGACGCGTCCTTCGTGGAGACAAGTCACCTTCACGCCGAGTGCGCGAATGAATGTCATGTCGTGCTCGACCACCACGACCGAATGGCTCTTGGCGATCTCTTTCAACAGGTGCGCTGTGGCTTCGGTCTCCGCGTCGGTCATGCCGGCAACGGGCTCATCCACCAACAGGAGTTTGGGGTCCTGGGCCAACAGCATACCGATCTCGAGCCATTGCTTCTGGCCGTGCGAAAGGTCGCCCGCAAATCGCTCGCATTGGTCGACGAGGCGCACCGTTTCCAGCACGGCATCTATGCGCGATTGCTGGATGCAATTACGGGAGCCGAACAAGGCCGACCAGGGGTCGCGGGGATCTTTCAGAGCGAGGCGGATGTTGTCGCCGACGGTGTGGCTTTCGAACACGGTGGGCTTTTGAAATTTCCGTCCGATCCCCAGTTCGGCAATTTGCGCTTCGTCAAGCTTGGTGAGATCGACGTTGCCAGAAAACACGACCGTGCCGTCGTCAGGCCGTGTTTTGCCGGTGATGACATCCATCATCGTCGTTTTGCCCGCGCCATTGGGTCCGATGATGGCCCGCATTTCACCCGGTTCGAGGATCAGCGACAGCTCGTTGAGCGCGCGAAAGCCATCGAACGTGACGCTGACGCCGTCGAGATAGAGAACCGCGCTTGTGAGGTGCGTGGTGGCGTCCTGCATCGATCTACTCCGCCGGGTGGGGCAGAGCCTGCCCGTTGGGTTTTCGCGTTCGCTGCTCCTCGCGCGCCTGGCGGTATTGCGCCAGTGTTCCGACAATACCTTTCGGCAACAGGATCGTGACCAGAACGAACACCAACCCGAGCACGAACAGCCAATAGGGCGCCAGGAACCCTGTGGTGATGACGGTACGCGCGTAATTGACGGTGAGTGCGCCGACGACAGCACCCGTCAACGTGCCACGACCGCCCAAGGCAACCCAGACGACGACCTCGAGGGAATTGAGTGGGGCGAACTCCGACGGATTGATGATACCGATCTGTGGGACGTAGAGTGCGCCGGCGAGACCCGCCATGCACGCCGACAGCGTGAAGACCACGAGCTTGTAGCGCTCGACGCGATAGCCGAGGAATCGGGTGCGCGATTCGGCATCGCGGATCGCGACCAGAATTTTCCCGAACGTCGAAGTGACCAGCACGCGGGCCACGACGAAGGTCAGCGCAAGCAGCAGCGCCGAAGCGACGAACAGGGCGACGCGGGTGCCCCGCGCTTGCACGGGATAGCCCACGATATCCTTGAAATCGGTCAGGCCGTTGTTGCCGCCCAATCCCATGTCGTTGCGGAAGAACGCAAGCAGCAGCGCATAGGTCAGCGCCTGCGTGATGATCGACAGGTAAACGCCGGTGACGCGCGAGCGAAAAGCGAGCCACCCGAACCCGAAGGCGAGTACCCCCGGCACGAGTACGACCATGAGCATGGCAAACGGAAAAGATGAAAAGCCGTACCAGAACCACGGCAACTCTTTCCAATTCAGAAACACCATGAAATCCGGCAACACGGGATGCGCATAGACCCCTCGCGTGCCGATCTGGCGCATGAGGTACATGCCCATCGCGTACCCGCCGAGGGCAAAGAACGCCGCATGTCCCAGCGAGAGGATGCCGCAATACCCCCACACGAGGTCCAGGGACAGGGCGAGTACCGCGTAGCAGAGATACTTGCCGAGCAGCGCGACGACATGATTGGGCACATGCAGCGCCGAGCCGACCGGCATCGCGAGGTTGAGAACCGCCACGGCCAGCGTGGCAGCCCCGATCGTCGCCAGGAATATGCCAGCGCGTCGGTCGATGCCGCCTTTGAGGAGCGTGAGGATCATGCTTCGACGGCCCGGCCCTTGAGCGCAAACAGCCCTCGCGGACGCTTTTGAATGAAGAGGATCAGCAGCACAAGGATCGCGATTTTCGCCAGAACCGCACCAGCGAACGGCTCCAGAAATTTATTCGCTATCCCGAGGAAGAACGCCGACACGAACGTACCCCAGAGATTTCCGACGCCGCCGAACACCACCACCATGAAGCTGTCGATGATATAGGCTTGGCCCAGATTTGGAGAGACGTTGTCGATCTGTGACAGCGCGACGCCTGCGATGCCCGCAATCCCCGATCCCAGCGCAAACGTCATGGCGTCGATGCGGCTCGAGCGAATACCCATGGCCGACGCCATCCGCCGGTTCTGGGTCACCGCACGCATTTGCAGCCCGAGCGGGGTGGCCTTCAGAAGCAAAAGCAACAGCGCAAACACGACCAGCGTGAAAATGATGATCGACAGCCGCCCGTAGGCGATCGAAACGCCAGCGACATCGAACGCGCCGGACATGAAACTCGGCGAGCCGACCTCGCGGTTGGTGGGCCCGAAGGCCGTTCTCACCGTCTGCTGGAGAATGAGGCTGACGCCCCATGTGGCCAGAAGCGTTTCGAGAGGCCGACCGTAGAGGAAGCGGATGACGCCACGCTCGATCGCGAGACCGACGAGGCCCGACACCAGGAAGGCCAGCGGCACGGCCAGAGCCAACGACCAATCGAACCATCCTGGCGCAAAGGCACGGAAAACCTCCTGCACGACGAAGGTCGTGTAGGCGCCGATCATGACCATCTCGCCGTGCGCCATGTTGATGACACCCATGACGCCGAACGTAATTGCCAAACCAATAGCGGCGAGCAGCAGTACTGAACCCAGAGACAAGCCGTACCAAATATTCTGCGCGGTCTCCCGGAACCGCTGCCGCTTTTCCACCTCGTCGATGGCAACTTCAATCGATTTACGCAGATCGGCATCTTTGGTGCTCGAAAGCGTACCGCGGATCAGTGCCAGAGACTCCTGGTCACCCCGGTCGGCGAGAATTTTCAGAACCGTCAGCCGATCAGCGCCGGGCGCGGCCTCATTGGTCAATACGACGGCTGCACGTGCGCGCTCCAATGCACGCCTGGCGGTCGGGTCTTTTTCTATGTCGATCGCAGCCGAGAGCGGCTCCAGCATCATCCCATCACGGGATCTGAAAATCGCGTCCGCGGCTTGAATGCGCTTGGCCGGCTCCGACGCCGTCAGCGTCAACGTGCCGAGTGCCGCCTCGATCTGATTGCGGAGGCGATTGTTGACCCGGACGATCGACGCGTCGGCCGGCGGGACAGCGATCACGGTTCCCGTAATCGCATCGAAGTATTTGCCAGCGGAATCGCGAACGACGACCGTTTTCGTAATCGTATCGAGCAGCAGACGGCGATCGGCCAGCGCCGAAAGAATGAGCGCGGCTGTCGGCGCTCCCGATTGAGCGATTTCTTCGACAGCCTTGGCAGTCTCTGTGAAGCTGTCGTCGGAAAAACGTGCCAGCGCGGTGGCAAGATCGGCACGCGCAGCCGTCGCTGGCACCGCAAAAGCGAGCAAGGCCAAAACACCATATAGAATACGTGAAATGGCCGACATCTTGTGATTTCCCCGCGAGTCGTCGATCAGAAGGCGAGACAGCCAACAAGGCACGATCCGCCGCGGGCGGAGCGAGGGTTGGTTGCGTGGCAGCCGACCCTCGCCCCTTCTTCGGGATTATGGATTACTTCGCGCCGCAACTGTTGGTCTTTGTATTCCAGTTACCGCACTTTTTGCCGACCCAATCCGCTTCGAGGTCCTTCGACCCCTCGAGGTGTTTCGTCCAGGCATCACCTGCCACCAGGTCCTTGGTCTTCCAGACCGTGTCGATCTGGCCGTCAGCGCGGATTTCACCGATCAGCACCGGCTTGGTGATGTGGTGGTTCGGCAGCATCTTCGAGGTGCCACCCGTCAGGTTCGCCGTCTCGATGCCGGGCAGCGTATCGATCACCTTGTCGGCATTGACGGTACCGGCCTTCTCCACCGCTTTGACCCACATATTGAAGCCGATGACGTGGGCTTCCATCGGGTCATTGGTCACGCGCTTGGGGTTTTTGGTAAAGGCCTGCCACTTGGTGATGAACTCGGCGTTGGCCGAATCCTTGACCGACTGGAAGTAATTCCAGGCCGCAAGGTGGCCAACGAGGTTCTTCGTGTCGACGCCGGCGAGTTCTTCTTCACCGACCGAGAACGCGACGACGGGGATGTCGGTCGCCTTCACGCCTGCGTTGGCGAGCTCTTTGTAGAAGGGAACGTTGGCGTCGCCGTTGATCGTCGAGACGACTGCCGTTTTCTTGCCCGCCGAGCCGAATTTTTTGATATCGGCCACGATCGTCTGCCAATCGGAGTGCCCGAACGGCGTGTAGTTGATCATGATGTCTTCTTTGGCCACACCCTTGGCCAGCAGGTAGGCCTCGAGGATTTTGTTGGTGGTGCGCGGATAGACGTAATCGGTTCCAGCCAGCACCCAGCGCTTGGCCTCGCCACCATCCTTCGACATCAAATAGTCGACGGCGGGGATCGCCTGCTGATTGGGTGCCGCACCCGTATAGAAGACGTTACGCTCGGATTCTTCGCCCTCGTACTGGACGGGGTAGAACAGGATGTTGTTCAGCTCTTTGAAGACCGGCAGCACGGACTTGCGCGACACCGACGTCCAGCAGCCAAACACGGCAGCGACTTTGTGCTGCGTGATCAGTTCCCGTGCCTTTTCGGCAAACAGCGGCCAGTTGGAAGCCGGGTCGACAACGACGGCTTCGAGCTTCTTACCCAGCACGCCGCCTTTCTTGTTCTGCTCCTCGATCAGCATCAGCATGACGTCCTTCAACGTCGTTTCGCTGATGGCCATGGTTCCGGAAAGAGAGTGCAGGATTCCGATCTTGATCGTCTCCTGTGCGCTCGCTGTAACACTGCCGAATGCGAGGGCTGTGGCCAATGCCGCCCCCCCGAGCAAACTGCGTCTCGTGACCGACATGATGCCTCCTGGAGAAATGTGCGAACGGTTAACGAATGGCAAGCACCGTGCCAGTTCTCGAAATGTCCATTTAAAATCACACAACCTACTGTTATATATAATTTTTCTACGAAATAATAGGGCGAGATTGCCTCGGGCCACGCCCCCGAGCGAGGCGAAGCTGAGGCTGCTTGCTTGGTTTTATAGCGCCGATGTGATGGTTTTTCAGTCAATACGCCAGTGATGGCACTAAAGGAGGCAAATCAGACCACGTAGGCACGGTTTTTCAGCCCCGGCCGAACGGCTTGGCCATTCTCGACGCTGCATGCGGGAATTTCAGGCGCGCGACCGCCGCCGGTCACGCTCGGTGCCCGAGGTGCCGGAGTAGGGCGCTGGAATAAGGGAATACTTTACTGTGCGGCTTCGGCCGGCGCTTCGGCCTTGGCCTTTTCGATCTCGCGTTTCAGCTTCAAGCACCGCGGGGACAAATCGTCCGCAGCGGCCTTGGCCAAAAACGCATCGAGCCCACCCCGGTGTTCAACCGTACGCAGCCCATGGGCGCTCACCCGAAGCCTCATGCTGCGCTTCAGCGTGTCGCTCATAAGCGTGACCCGGCACAAGTTTGGCCGAAACGTCCGCTTGGACTTGTTTTCGGCATGGCTCCGGTTCTGGCCCGCCATAGGCAACTTGCCGGTAAGCTCACAGCGCCTGGTCATCGCAGTCTCCTCGTATCGGGCAGGCTCAGGCGGCGCTCGATGGTCCCCAGCCGGGAAGTCCCAGCGGTGCAGCCATCGCAGCCACGAGCAAAATCTAAAGAGGCCCGCAACGGCATCGCCTGCAGGCTCGACGGTGCCTCTATATCCAGCCGCAAGCCTTCCCGTCAAGGTTGATGACAGCGATGGGGTGGTGAACGCTCGTCAATAGAGTCGATTGGGAAAATACCGTAGCAACAGCTCCTCATAGCGTCCGCTCTCGCGCACCCGGCGCAGGGCTTGGTTGATCAGGCCCTTCAATTGAGCATCCGGCTTGCTCACCATAATGGCGATGCCATCCCCGAAATATTTGGGCTCCATGAAGGGGCCACCCTTGAATTCGCAGCAATCGCGAGACTGGGTGCCATTGAGCCAGAATCCCAGGCTGATGCCGTCATCGAACAGCAGGCCGATCTGGGAGCCCGACAGCGCATCGCGCGCCAGCTCCACACTATCGAACACCACGACGGCAGATTCGCGAAAAAACGCCCGCAAATAGGCTTCATGCGGACTGTTGGCGACGGCGCCGATCTTTTGCCCGGCGAGGCCCTCGGGTGTGGGCCTCGAGCGCGGTGCGTCACGGCGGCCAGCGAACCAGGCGGGCGTGTAGTAATAGCGATCCGTGAAGTCGACTTGGGCGAGAAGCGTCGGCGTGATGCTGTGCGAGGCAATGACGGCATCGGCGGTGCCCGCACGCAACGCGGGCACCAGCTCGTCCCAAGGGCGCACCTGAACGTCGCAGGCCGCCGCAAGCTCCAGGCAGACGGCGCGTGCGATGTCGATGTTGAAGCCCGTGAGCACGCCTTCTTCGTCATAGTAATGGAACGGCGGAAAATCACTCTCCGTCAGGAATCGAATGGCAACACGGCGGGGCAGCTCAGCACTTGCTGTCGTTTCCGCCTCGGGCGGTGGAACGGATTTGACCGATTGCGCATGGGCCGCAGGCGCTGCGACGACGATCAGCAGACACACTCTTGCCAACACGGCGAACATAGTTAATCTCACCTGGATCATTTCTGTGGTGTCCCGATTGGCTCTCGATCGAGTTGGTCAAGCCTGCTCCTGATCAATGGAGCGATACCGCTGCAGGGGCGCCGAATGGCTCGAACACGGATTTCCTTGTCCGAGCAGGCGCGAGGCACCCCAACCACCGCCACAAGGCAACCCTCCCTACGATCGACTCTCGGCGCGATACTATCGCGAGGTGGCACTGCACGACAACCGCTGCGCAGCGCGATGCGTCCCTTCAACGGCGAGGATTATACGTTCCTGTGCAAGCGACATATCGACGTTGCCACGCTCGAACGTGCCATCGATCTGGCCCTCGACTCGGGCGTTGCTGTCCATGACGTCTTGATTGCATTGGGGTGGGTCAGCGAGACGGACTACGTGGTCGCGTTGGCTGGGCACTTGGGACTGAGCGTTGCTTTGGCAAGCGATATTCTGCCGCCAAATAGTGCGCCAGACCAAGCGGCACTCCCTTGGACAGTCCAACTGCGCGGCCACCCGCCACGCATCGGTGTGCGCGCAATGGCTGTTCTGCCGAGCCTGCTCGCAGACCAACTGGCCCGCGACCCGACCGCGCGCATCCGCTTGGCGCTCGTCACCACGGCCGATGTGGAAACGGCACTCCTCATTCGCCATCGACCCGCAGTCCTGCATAAAGCCATGCGGGGATTGGATACAACGCACCCCGACCTCTCAGCACGAAGCGGCTCGGTTCTCTGGCAGCGCCTAGCGGCCACGACGTTCATCGGCATCATGATTGGCGGGCTGGCTGTCGCACCCGACATTGCCCTGAACCTTCTGTCCTTCGCCCTGGCCGTACCGTTTTTTTGCGTGGTTGTGCTGCGCAGTTTGTCCGCTGTGGAGCTTTTGCGAAAACCGCACGAGGATGCCTGGGCATATCCGGCACGAAACGGCTCGCGCAGTCTCAGCGATGCTGCCCTGCCGATCTATACCATTCTCGTGCCGCTGCACGCGGAGGCTGATGTTCTCCCCCAGCTCGTCAAGTGTCTTCTGACGCTGGATTATCCCACGCCCAAACTCGATATCCTGTTGGTTCTCGAAAGTAGCGACGCCGAAACCCGGGCAGCCGCTGCCGCACTCGACCTGCCTGGATGTATCCGGGTCATCCTCGTTCCACCAGGTGGACCGCAGACGAAACCAAAAGCGCTGAATTACGCCCTGCAACTCGCGCGCGGCGACCTTGTCGTCGTCTATGATGCAGAAGACAGACCCGAGCCCGGTCAACTTCGCATCGCCGCCACGCGCTTCGCGCGCAGTGGACCCGACCTCGCCTGCCTGCAGGCACGTCTCAACATTTACAATCCGCACGAAAACATCATCACACGCCAGTTCACACTGGAATATTCCGTGCTGTTCGATGCAACCCTCCCGGCACTGGAACGACTGGGCCTGCCGTTGCCCTTGGGCGGCACCTCGAACCACTTCCCCATGGCGACGTTGCGCGCAGTCGGCGGGTGGGACCCTTACAACGTGACCGAAGACGCCGATCTCGGCATCCGGTTGGCACGCCTCGGGTTGCGTACGGCCACCATCGATTCGACCACTTGGGAAGAGGCTCCGACCGATTTCGGCAATTGGTGGCGGCAGAGAACGCGGTGGCTGAAGGGCTGGATGCAGACCTGGATCGTTCATATGCGTCAGCCCAAGGCCTTGTGGCGCGATCTCGGCACGTTTCGCATGCTGGGCCTGCAGGTGTTCATGGGCGGCATGCTGCTGTCCGTCATCGCCTATCCCCTATTCTGGGCAATTGTGGTGGCAAAGTTCGTTTTCAGCGATCTGCTCGAACCACCGGATGCGGACTTGGGACTGTGGTTTTGGCTCATCTGCGGCACCAATCTGGTGCTCGGCTTCACGGCCTCGATTGCGGTCGGTGTTCTCGCCGCACTGCAACGGGGTCGCCGATGGCTGGCGCCATGGACACTTCTGATGCCCCTTTACTGGCTGGCGATTTCGGCGGCCGGCTATCGGGCGATGTGGCAATTGCTGCGCAAGCCATTTCTCTGGGAAAAGACGACGCACGGGGTGCGTTCCCCGCGCCCTCCCAAGCGCCAGCCTTGACGGCGTCGGCATATCCCCCCTATCTGCGCGTTGCCAGTCGGCCGGACGGTCGCTGTCGGCACGCATCCTTCGGGCTGCGGCGTCGGTGGAGGAAAGTCCGGGCTCCATGGATGAGCGGTGGCGGCTAACGGCCGCCGGGGGCGACCCCAGGGAAAGTGCCACAGAAACATACCGCCGACGACGCGGGGCGGCTTGCTCGTCCTCGCATCGGGTAAGGGTGAAATGGTGCGGTAAGAGCGCACCGCGGCTCCGGTAACGGCGCTGGCAGGGCAAACCCCACCGGGAGCAAGACCAAATAGGGACGGCACGACAGGTCTGGGGCAACTCGGGCCAGTCAGCTTCATCCAGGCCCGCCGTCCGGGTTGGTTGCTCGAGGTGTCCGGCAACGGGCATCCCAGATGAATGGCCGTCGCGGGGGAGCAATTCCCCAAACAGAACCCGGCTTACAGGCCGACTGGCAATCTTTTCTTCGCGGCAGAAGCTACCCCGCAGAAAAACTCCACCGCCCGGGACTATGGCGTGCTCACCTACTCCGCAGCCGTGCGGGACGGCGCTGGCGCGCCATCGCGTGCGTTGTCTTCCGGTAACGCGACGTGATCGTCGACACCAGCCGACGGCGAGCCGCCGATCAATCGCGGGCGATGAATTTTCAGGACCTTGATCCGGCGCGGGTCGGCGTCGAGAACTTCGAATTCTATTCCCGTGTGATGCGTAACGATTTCACCGCGCGCGGGCACACGGCCGACGAGAGCGAATACGAGACCGCCCAGCGTATCGATTTCCGCCTCTTCATCCGGCTCCAGCAGCTTCACGCCCAGCCGCTTTTCGACCTCCTCGATCGGCGTGCGAGCCTGCGCAATGAGGCCCTGTTGGGGATCATCGACGATGCTTTCGACTTCGGCCTCGTCGTGTTCGTCCTCGATGTCGCCGACCACCTGCTCTACGAGATCTTCGATCGTCACGAGGCCATCCGTGCCGCCGTATTCATCGACAACCAGTGCCATATGAATGCGCGTGGACTGCATACGGATGAGAAGATTCAAGGCCGGCATGGACGGCGGCACATAGAGCACCCGTCGGCGCAGGCGGGCCCCGATAATGGGATTGGAAATTGACGCTTTGGCCAGATCGACAGGGGGGCGCGCCACCGGCTCGGCAGTCCCCGAAGTTTCGACCGGCGCAGGGGTGGCCACAGGATCTCGGTGCGAGGTCGCGCCCATGAGATAGCGGATGACGTCCTTGATGTGGAGCATCCCGCGCGGATCGTCGAGCGTGTCGCGATAGAGCGGCAGACGCGACACGCCGGCTTCCACGAAGCGTTCCATGGCATCGGCAATGCTGGCGTTCTCGTCGATGGCGATGATATCGGCGCGGGGCACCATGACGTCATCGACGCGCAGTGTTCCAAATCGCAGAAGGCGTCCCAGCATACCGCGCTCGGCAGACGAAAATGCCGCTTCCGCCGTATCCTGCGTCTTCAGCGCTTCCTCGAGCGTCTCGCGCAAATTCATCGGACCCGAAAGGCCGAGCCGCTGGCGAATGCCAGCCAGCCAACTCTGACCCGGTGGCCGCTGAGAATCGCTTCCCTTGTCGGAGTCCGACTTGGCGTCTTTCGTTTCGCTGGTCACGATGACGAGTCCTCGGGCTCAGTCCCAGCATAAGGATCAGGGACCGCGATAGAGGCCAGCACCTCGGTTTCGATCGTCTCCATCTCGCGCGCCATCGCCGGCTCCTCGTGATCGAATCCGAAGAGATGCAGAAGGCCGTGCACCACGAGGTGCTGGACGTGGTTGCGAACGGGAATGGCGAGGTCTTCCGCCTCGGCCAAGATGGTTTCGAGCGCCAACACGACATCGCCGACGAACGGCGGCACTCCGTCCTCCACCGGCTGACCGGGCGGCGTGGGGAAGGACAAGACATTGGTGGGCCGATCCTTACCCCGCCAGCCCCTATTGAGTACTCTGACGTCGGCGTCGGTCGATAGCGCAACGCAGGCCTCGGCTGGCAGGAAAGGTGCGACGCGATGATGCGTCCCCACCGCCGTCACAGCCATGGCGATCGCCGCCTCGATGCCACCGAGCCGCTGCCACTCATTCTCGAAACCGACGATCTCCGCCGCCAGTGGCAAATAGTCCGGTGGCGGAGGCTCGGAGTCCTGGGAAGTTGCCACATCTTCCGTGGTCACAGGAACCACGACGGGTGTTATTCGGGACATCTTCTACCTCGTGCCCGCCAAGGCATCCGCCTGCCCCGCACGATCGTATGCTTCGACGATACGCGCCACCAAATCGCGACGCACGACATCGACCGACGTAAACCTGATCGTCGAAATTCCCTTTACACCATCCAGCAAGCCGACGGCCTGGACGAGCCCTGAAACTTCGCCCCGCGGCAAATCCATCTGACTAGGATCGCCGGTAATCACCATCTTCGAGCCTTCGCCGATGCGGGTGAGGAACATCTTCATCTGCATCGTCGTGGTGTTCTGAGCCTCGTCGAGAATGACGAACGCGTGCGACAGCGTGCGTCCGCGCATGAACGCCAGAGGCGCAATCTCGATGACGCCGGTTTCGAGGTCTCGCTCGACTTTCTCCGGAGGCAGAACGTCATAGAGGGCGTCATAGAGAGGCCGCAGATAGGGATCGACCTTCTCGCGCATGTCGCCGGGAAGAAATCCGAGCCGCTCGCCGGCCTCCACCGCGGGCCTCGACAGGATGATGCGCTCGACCATGCCGCGCTCGAGGCAGGCGGCCGCAAATGCCACGGCGAGGTATGTTTTTCCTGTCCCGGCCGGTCCGACGCCGAACACCATATCATGACGCTCGAGCGCTCTGAGATACTCGCTCTGCATCGGCGTGCGTGCAGTGACGATGCGCCGACGGGTGCGCACCTGCGCCATGCCGTCCTGCTTCACCTCGCCCGATCTCGCATGGCGAATGACGCCGTCGACGTCGCCGGGCCCAATCGATTCGCCTTTACCGGCGCGTTGATACAGCGCTTCGAGGGCGGCACGTGCCACCTCGCAGGCCTGTTTGTCGCCGGTCAATGTGATGATATTTCCGGTGGCATTGGCGTCGATGCCGAGCCGCTCTTCGAGCAGCGCCAAATGACCGTCGTATTCGCCGAGCATTTGGGTCAGCAGTCGATTGTCCTCGAACGGCAGGACGATGCGGTGCTTTCCGGGCGTTTTCTCCGTCTTGGCAGGCTGTTGACCGGCCGATCCACGGATCGCTGTCAAATTTGAACACTCCCCATCTGGAGCTGTGACCGAGAAGCAGAATAGCATCCTCGGGCGTTGCCGCCAAATCGCTGCTACCGCCTTCTCATGCAGCAACGATGACAGCCGACAAACTGTTCTGACCCGAGGCGATAATTTCGGCGGAAACGATGTCACCGATTCGCGCCGAACCCTCCTCCGCGTGCACAAGTTGCAGATAAGGCGACCGCCCCACCAATTGACCGGGTTTACGGCCGAGCCGCTCGAACAGGACAGGGACCACCCGGCCCACGAAACTCGCATTGAAGGCGATCTGCTGCTCGTCGAGCAAACGTTGGAGCCGAAGCAACCGGTCTGCTTTGGCGTCCTCGGCAACTTGGTCGCCGAGAGCTGCGGCCGGCGTGCCCGGGCGCGAGCTGTATTTGAAAGAGAATGCCTGTGCGAACCCAACCGCCCGGATCACGTCGAGCGTCGCCCCGAAATCAGCCTCGGTTTCTCCAGGAAATCCCACGATCACGTCGGTCGACAGGGCAATATCGGGCCGTGCCTGGCGAATGCGGGCAATCAAACCAATATACTCGGCCGCCGTATGCGTCCGGTTCATTGCCGCGAGAATTCGATCGGACCCCGCCTGAAAAGGAAGATGGAGGAACGGCATCAATTCGGGCACATCACGGTGGGCTGCAATGAGATCGGGAGCCATGTCCCGGGGGTGACTGGTCATGTAGCGAAGCCGCTCGATACCCTCGATCGTGGCCAGTTCGCCCACGAGCCGGCCCAAGCCCCACGTCACGCCATCGGTTCCCGTGCCGTGGTAGGCGTTGACGTTTTGGCCGAGGAGCGTCAGTTCGCGTACCCCTTGATCCGCCAATCGCCGGGCTTCGACCAAGATATCGGCGGCCGGTCGGGAGAATTCCGCGCCGCGGGTGTAGGGAACGACGCAAAACGTACAGAATTTATCGCACCCCTCCTGAACGGTCAGGAACGCACTGGGCCTGCGGCCCGTGCTGGGCAGGCTGCGTTGGGGAAGATGCTGGAACTTGTCGTCCTGCGGGAACGTGGTCTCGACGATTGCGCGCGCTTGGAGCCTCGTGGCCACCACGAGGTCAGGCAACCGGTGGTAGCTTTGCGGGCCAATCACCAAGTCGACTGCTGGTGAGCGCCTTACGATTTCACGCCCCTCGGCCTGGGCAACACAGCCCGCTACCGCGATGATCGTCTCTCGGCCAGCTCCGGCGCGCTCCCGCTTGATATCGCGCAGTCTTCCGAGGTCCGAGTACACCTTCTCGGCCGCCTTTTCGCGAATATGGCATGTATTGAGGATGACCAGATCGGCATCGGTGACATCGGTGGTTTCGACATACCCATCGGCCGCCAAGGCCTCTCCCATGCGCTCGGAATCATAGACGTTCATCTGGCAACCAAAGGTCTTCAGGTGATACCGACGTGGTGCACCAGCTTCACCCGCGACCGTCAGCGCTTTATCGAGAGGCGGGGTGCCCAACCCGGATTGCGCTGCGTTGGGCTGTCCATCTGCCATTTTCTCAACGATCCTGATCTGGTTCCGCCGCGATCCGGCGAGCTCGAATTAAAATTTTACTTATTAAATCAATTTATTACGTCTCTCGCGTGCCGTCCGGTTTCAGTGGAACACCAAATAGTTGAAGCCTGTGGCCGACGAGTTCGAAACCCAGTTCCCGCGCCACCCGCTCCTGCAGAACCTCGATTTCGGTATTGCTGAATTCGATCACCTGACCCGTGTCGATGTTGATCAGGTGGTCGTGGTGTTCGCTCGAGCTTTCTTCGTAGCGCAGCCGCCCGGCTCCGAAATCATGGCGTGCGAGAATGCCCTTGCGTTCCAACAGGCGAAGCGTCCGGTAAACCGTCGAAAGCGATATGCGGCTGTCCACGCGGTGAACGCGACGATACACTTCCTCCACGTCGGGGTGATCTGCCGCATCCGACAAGATCTGGGCGATCGTGCGCCGTTGACCCGTCATGCGCAGCCCGTGATTGGAGCAAAGTTGCTCGATACGGCTCGGTTCTGTGGATTTTACCCGCGGCATGGCTCGCATCAACGGCAAGTGTTGCAATGCGTTATAGGCGACAATGAACATAGCGTCCACAAGGCGCCCCCGCGCTCTTCATCACCCGCGACTCAACCCCTTTTTCTCGACGTCACGCAGGTACGCCGCCCACCGCGCCTCCTTCTCGTGCCCGAGAAGTTGCAGGTAGGACCAAGTGAACAGTCCTGTATCGTGTCCATCGTCGAATGCGATCCTTACGGCATAGTTGCCGACTGGCTGGAGGTCTTTGATCTTGACGTTCCGCTTCTTCCCGACTGTGACCCTCTGGTCTGGGGAATGGCCTTGCACCTCGGCTGACGGGCTCATGACGCGCAACATCTCGGCGCTCAGCTCGAACGGATCGACGGCATCGAACGTGATCCTCAGTCCGTCCCGCGCCGGCGTCGGTTCGATCCGTGGCGGTTCCACGCGCATGCCCTGGGCAACGGCGATTTCCGCCCAAGCGCGCGCCGCAATCTCGCGATAGATCTGGGCGTGAGCGCTCTCGGGGAGTGTCGCGACGATCGGCTGTCCGGAGTCTGACCGCAGCCGCACCTCCATATCCAACGGCACGGCCCCGAGGAACGGCACGCCGAGCTTGCCGGCTTCGTTCTGGGCGCCGCCATGGCCGAAGATTTCATGCCGCTCACCGCACTTGCTGCAGATGAAATAGCTCATGTTCTCGATGATCCCGAGAACCGGAATATCGGTCTTGCGAAACATGTTTAGGCCCTTGCGGGCATCGATGAGAGCCAAATCTTGCGGCGTCGAGACGATGATGGCCCCTGACAGCGGCACCTGCTGCGCCATCGTCAACTGCACGTCGCCGGTGCCGGGCGGCATGTCGATGACCAGCACGTCGAGTTCACCCCACGCAACCTCGCGCAACATCTGCGTCAGTGCCTGGACGACCATCGGGCCACGCCAGATCACCGGCGTCGCCTCGTCGACCATGAAGCCCATCGACATGGCCTTGAGCCCATAGCCGATCATCGGTTGAAGTTTGTTACCGGGCCCGACTTCGGGCCGCCCCGACAGTCCCAAAAGGCGGGGTTGCGAGGGGCCATAAATATCCGCATCGAGAATGCCGACGCGAAGGCCATTCGCCTGGAAGCCGAGTGCCAGGTTCACGGCCGTCGTCGATTTGCCGACGCCACCCTTGCCGGAGGCCACCGCAACCAAGTGGGTAATGCCGGGCACTCCGACACTGGGTCGAGCGCCCCCCGCCCGCACTTGTGGCGCAGCCGACGGGCTAGGCGCGTGTCCGTGATCATGGCCGTGCGCATGGTCGTGGCCACCACCACCGGTGCGCGCCCGAGCCTGCTGGACGCGTGCGCTTTCGGGCACCTGCGCACCCGAGGGACGCGCACCTCCCCTGGGCGAATCTGCTGTCAGCACCACAGTTGCGCCCTGGACGCCGTCGATGTCCTTGACGACCTTTTCGGCAGCTTGGCGCAGTGGCTCGAGCTCGGTCGCCCGGTCGGGCGCCACGGTGATCGAGAAATACACCCGGCCGTCCTTGATCAGGATCTCGGACACGAGCCCCAAATCGACGAGATTGCCCTGCATATCCGGACCCTTGATCCGGCGGAGCTCGGCTAGCACCTGCTCCTTGGTAATCGCCATCCGCACCCTCTCAGTCAGTCGATTTGTCTGCGACGCACACGAAAAACAAGACCGCCACGCTCGGAATTTGGGTAAGCGCGTCTTATCGCAGAACCGGGCGACAGTGTCATCAACCCACCTCGGGCTAAAGTTCATTGGCGTTCGCAGATGACATCGGCCCACAGCAAGCGCATATGGCCGGTATCGGCCCGGCTGCCAGATTGGAGGAGACTGGTGAAAGAATTCGAGGTGAAACCCGATCTCCAAGACGCGCGCCTCTTCACGACGGTCGAAGGGATCGACCACACGGGTGCAGCCGTCTCGACCGATGTGGTCACTGAGCGGCCTCTGACGCTCTATCTCAATGCACGCGAAATCGTGACGATGATGACGATCGGCGATCATCCCGATCTGCTGGCCGTGGGTTACCTGCTCAACCAGAATATGCTGCGACCCGACGACGAGATCACGGGGATCGACTACGAGGACGACATCTCGACCATCGTCGTGCGCACGCGCCGAGAAACCGACTACGAGGATAAACTGAAGAAACGGGTGCAGACGTCCGGTTGCGCCCAGGGCACCATTTTCGGGGATCTGATGGAGGAGTTCGATCAGGTGACGCTGGCGCCGGGCGCGCTATTGCACACCTCGTGGCTCTACACGCTTGCGCGCAAGATCAACACCGAACCGTCACTCTATTTGAAGACCGGCGCGATCCACGGCTCGGTGCTGTGCCATCAGGACAAGCCGCTCGTCTACATGGAAGACGTCGGCCGTCACAACGCGGTCGACAAGATTGCGGGCTACATGTTTCTCAATCGCATTCCGCCCGAGGACAAGATTTTCTACACCACCGGCCGCCTCACCTCCGAGATGGTGATCAAAACGGTCAAGATGCGGTTGCCCGTCTTGATTTCACGCTCGGGCTTCACGGCCTGGGGCGTCGAGCTGGCGCGAAAGTCTGGCCTCACACTGATCGGGCGGGCGCGAGGCAAGCGCTTCATTGCATTATCGGGCGCAGAACGCATCGTGTTCGACGCCGATCCGGGTCCTTCGGCGGACGAGGACCGTCGTCACGCCCGCAAAGGAAGTGGCAGCGACGAGGAGTAAATCCCAAACAAACATCCCGGCAACGGGCGCCGGGATGATGTAACTTTGAATGCTTCAAAAGACCGGGGCAAAATCGCGCCGGGGATCAGCGCCGCTCATTTGGGCGCGAGGATCATGATCATCTGATTTCGACCCTCGAATTTGGGCTCGAACTCCACCTTGGCGTATTCCTCGGTGTCGGCCTTGACGCGTTGCAATACCTGCACACCCAGATGGGTATGGGCCATTTCACGACCGCGGAACCGCAAGGTGACTTTGACCTTGTCGCCTTCGTCGAAGAAACGACGCATCGCTTTCATCTTGGTGTCATAGTCATGATCGTCGATCCCGGGTCGCATTTTGACCTCTTTGATCTCGACGATCTTCTGCTTCTTACGTGCTTCGGCCGCCTTCTTCTGTTCTTGATATTTGAATTTGCCGAAATCCATTATTTTGCAAACGGGCGGCTGTGCATCGGGTGAGATCTCGACGAGATCCAGACCCGCCTCGAGGGCGCGCGTGGCCGCGTCGAGTTTCGGCACAACGCCGACATTCTGACCGTTCTCGTCGATCAGTCGAACCTCTCGGACCCGGATAGCTTCATTGATTCTCGGGCCTGTCTGCTCGCGCTCGGGCGCGCTTCGTACTGGACGGCGGATGTTGGACCTCCTGTGGTTGCTTCAGAGTGTCGTGTACGCTTCGGCGGCGACTGCCGACCAGCGGCAACTCGACGCACAAGACGGGAGAATTGGCATCTGCGGGCGCCAAGTCAAGCCGCCTTGATGAATTTTGATCCGGATTGGTTGGGAATGTCACAACTCACGATCTACCGGACGGCCCCCTCACGAGCGACGGGCCAAGTTCGTGTTCATTAACTCGTCGTAAACACTGAGCGTTCTCGACTTCATGACGTCGAGCGTAAAGCGCTCCTTGACATGGTTTCGTGCACGTATCGCCATTGCTGCCCGGTCGCTGTCACCCAATGCCAAGGCTTCGGCCAATCGCTCGGCCAGTCCCAGGGCGTCGCCCGGTGACACCAGCCACCCCGTGATTGCCTCCGCCGCAACGGTCGACGATGCCAGCACCGTCTCCCGAGGTGCACCGATATCGGTCGCGATGACCGGACAGCCCAGGGCCTGGGCTTCGGTTGCTGTGCGCCCGAAGGCTTCGGGCTCCGTCGACGCAATCACCGTCACGTAAGCCGTGGCGAACGCCGTCGCCATGTCATCGACGTGTCCAACGAGGCGCACCACGCCCTCGAGCCCCATCCGCGCGATGTCCGCACGCAGGCTCTCGGCGTAGCCCTCGCGACCCTGCGCATCTCCGGCAAGCACAACGACGGCATTGTCGAAGCGGCCTGTGCGCTGCAGACGATCGACGGCGGCAATCAAAACACCCTGCCCCTTCCAGCTTGTCAGCCGCGCGGCCTGAAGCACTACACGCGTGTCGGGGCCGATACCCCACTGACCGCGCTGCGCCGCGATGGCCATCGGCGTCACGCGGCCCGGATCGAACCGACCGACGTCGACGCCGCGGTGGATGACACGAATCCGCGATTCAGGCGTCGCGTAACGCGACCGCACCAAATCAGCTGTAAATTCGGAATTGGCAATCACGATTTCTGCGCGTGCCATCACGCCGTTGTAGAGACGCTTGAACCGTCCTTTCTCCGCATAGGCGCCGTGATAGGTGGTGACGAATGGGATGCCTGCATGCTTCGCCGCCAGAAGAGCGCTCCACGCCGGCGCTCGGCTACGCGCATGTATCAGTTGAACCCGTTCGGACGCGATCAACCTACCCAGCGCGCGGGCGTTCGCCAGGATCCGCAGGGGATTTTTAGTGCCTGCGGGAAATGGAATCAGGGTGCCGCCCACTTCACCGATGCGGTTCGCCATGCGACCGCCTTCCGTCGCAACCAATGCACGGCCGCCGGCCCGCACGATCGCTTCCGTGATCTCGATCGTCGACAACTCAGCGCCGCCGGTATCGAGCCTCGGGATGATCTGCAATATAGTGGGGCGGGTGTCGGCCAAGGCGCGTTACCCTTCGAACAGCTCAGGATTGCTTAAGATGTCACCACCCCAACCGCAATTCATGCTGGTCGGCTCCGGCGCGGCCCAGCGCCGCATCGCAACGCTTTTGACACCCGCCAAGCATGAATCCGCCGACCCCGGCCTCGTATGGTTGCCGGGTTTCAAATCGGAAATGACCAGCATCAAAGCCACAGCGCTGGCCGACTGGGGCGCTGCTCGCGGTCGTGCCGTGACGCGGTTCGACTATTCGGGCCATGGCCAGTCCGGTGGCCGGTTCGAGGACGGCAGGCTCGGTCACTGGCTCGAAGAGGCATTGACCGTCATCCGCACGTCCACCCGAGGCCCGCAAATCATCGTCGGCTCCAGTATGGGCGGCGGCTTGGCGCTTCTGGTTCTGCGCGCGCTCCGACGCTCGGGCGAGGCACAGCGAATTGCTGGCCTCGTGCTGATCGCGCCAGCCTGGGACATGGCGACGCTCATGTGGGATCGCATGCAGGAATCCGCCCGTCGCGAGGTCTTGGAAAACGGCGTCTGGATGCGTCCCTCCCAGTACGGCGATGGACCCTATGCCATCACCCGTGGCCTTGTTGAAGAAGCCCGCACCCATCTCATCGGGAATGCCCCCTTCGACCCGGGTTGTCCCGTCCGCATACTGCACGGCCTGCAAGACCCCGACGTGCCCTACGAACACTCCCTTGACCTCGTCGCCCACCTCTCCGGCGATTGGACCCGTATGACCGCGGTTCCCGACGGTGAACACCGCCTGTCGCGACCGGAGGATCTCGCGCAGATGTTCACGCTGATCGAGGAGGTTGGGTGAAAACCGGCGTCCCGAGGGATGAACTCACAATCGACATTTCGAGAGCTGCGCACCATATCCGAGCAATGCTGCATCCCCTCACCAAACCCGTGTCACGCCTCGCAGGGTCCACTGGTCCTTCCAGGCGGCTGAGTGTTGGCCTCCTTTTCGCAATCCTGCTCGGGCAAACGACATGGTCCCCCACCCTCGCCCAGGTCTCCGAGCCAACGCGTGGCTTCGTCGGGCCTGACTTGGGGCCAGCCAGTCGACCGACCGGAGCGCCGCCGAATTCTGGACTGGAGCCGGGACGGCAGGCGTTTCCGCCCGGCGATCCTTATGCGCGCCGACCGCGCGACCCGGTTGTGCGACGGCCTCCCGAGCGAGTTGTCGTTCCGTCGCCGGAACCGCCCCGAAGCACCCGCGCAAAGCAGCACCGTCCACCAGCCGTGCCGCCGCGTGCCAGGCACAATTCGAACACGGACTGATCACTCGAGCTCGGGCTTCACTGCGGACTGCGCGGCGACGCTCGCGCTTCGCCGCGACCTGTCCTAGACTTCGCCCCAGAACACCCGCTGACTATGCATCTTGGCGGGCCACGCCATGCGAGGGAGCACTCATGCGCTGCGAAGTCGTTGCCGTCGGCACCGAGCTTTTGCTCGGCACCGTCGTCGATACCAATTCGTCCTGGATCGGAGAACAGCTTGCATTGGCTGGCGTCGATTGCCTGTACCAAGTCAAGGTGGGCGATAATTTCGCACGCATGGAAGCGACCATCTTCCAGGCCCTCGAACGCAACGACGCCGTGATCTGCTGCGGCGGCCTGGGGCCCACGCAGGACGACATCACGCGCGACGTTCTTGCGCGAATCATGGGCGTCGAGATGCGCCGCGACGAGGTCATCGCCACCGAAATCCGTCGCCGTTTCGAGTCGCGCGGTCGCGTCATGTCAGCCAACAATCTACGTCAGGCCGACATTCCGATCGGCGCCGCGCCCATAGCGCAAATGCCGGGTACGGCGCCGGGCCTCGTCTGCCCCGTCGGCGACAAGGTGATCTATGCCGTCCCGGGTGTACCGCGCGAAATGCGCGAAATGATGCTGGGCACCGTGATTCCCGATTTGCGCCGTCGTTCGGGCCAGTCGAGCGTGATCCTGTCCCGCACGCTGCGCACCTGGGGATTGTCCGAGTCCGGCCTCGACGAGATGCTGACCGAGCGCATGGCCGAACTCGACAAGACGGGTAATCCGACGATTGCTTTCAATGCCAGCGGCATCGAAGGCATCAAGGTTCGCGTGACCGCCAAGTGTGACGACGAAGCGACGGCCATCCGCATCCTCGATGCCGAGGAACAGACCTTGCGCGCCATTATCGGTCCCGCCGTGTTTGGTATCGATGACCAATCCATGGAATTGGTGGTGCTCAACCTGCTGCAGAAGCATGGCCTGACGATTGCAGCCGCCGAGTCCTTCAGTGGTGGCATCCTGTCGTCCCGCATGTCGGCCATCGACACGGAAATGACGACGTTCCTCGGGGCCACGATCGGACCGGGAAGCACTGGCTCGGCGGAGGACGCAGCAGCATCTCAAGCTGCGGCCGTCCGCAAAGCCTTCGGCGCTGGCGTCGGCATTGCAGCGGTGGCGCCCGATCGCGACGAGGGCCATCAGACTGGCACGGTTTTTCTCGGCCTCGCCATCGGCGACACGACAGATTCCGAGAAGATCATCCTACTGGGCGGCCGTCCGCAACAGCGGGAATACACGGTCATCAACTTGCTCGATCTCGTGCGGCGGCGGCTCTCTTGAGCCGCCGATACTTCCGTGTTCAGCGCGCCTTACTCTCGGACCGGCGCTCCTCGAGCATGGTGACGAGCACTTTCACGATTGGCTTCTTGCCCCAGATTTGATCGACGGCGGCGCGCACCGAACGGCGGACGGCTTCACGCACCAGCTCAGGGTCGCGACGTCGCGCGGGCGGAATGCCGTCGAGCGTGCCGTCGATGGCATCGAGCACGATATCTCCCATGCTCTCTCCTTCCGCGTCCTCTGTGGGTACGCCATCAAGCATGATCTGCGGATCGGCGACCACCTCACCTCGACGCGACAGCACGATCGACACCGAGATAACGCCCACGACTGCAAGCTTGCGACGCTCGCGAACTGGTCCGCCTTCGGCGGGAATGAGCATGCGCCCATCGCGGAAGATACGCCCGACGGGCGCCTCGTCGACGATTGCGGCTCGCCCCGGAGCAAGCACGACGATTTCACCGTTGATCGGCGTCAGCACCTGCTCGACGCCGGCGCTGCGGGCAAGGCGCGCATGCTCTTTCAAGTGGCGCATTTCGCCGTGCATCGGAATGGCAATCTGCGGCTTCGTCCAGGCATACATCTGCTGGAGTTCGTCACGTCGCGGGTGGCCGGTCACATGAACCAGCGCGTCGTTGTCCGTGACGACCTGAATGCCCATACGTGCAAGATCATTCTGAATGCCGCCGACCGACTTTTCATTGCCGGGGATCGTGCGCGACGAAAAGATCACCATGTCGTCTTTGGCAAGCTTGATCTCGGGATGTTCGTTGGCGGCAATGCGCGCGAGCGCCGCCCGCGGCTCGCCCTGGCTGCCGGTAATGAGCGCCACCGTCTCGTGCGGGGGAATGTAGGAGAACTCGCGCTGATCGTGATAGCGAAACCCCTGCGGCAGATAGCCGGTATCGATCGCCACCTGAATGACGCGGTGCAGCGCCCGCCCCGCCACGACGAGACGCCGGTTGGCGGCATGCGCTGCATCAGCGACGGCACGAATACGCGCCACGTTGGATGAGAAGGCGGTGACGAGCACACGCCGTTTCGCCCCCTTGATGATCCGGCCGATGGACGACGCCACATCCACTTCGGACGGAGAACGCCCGTCTCGGAACGCGTTCGTGGAATCGCACACGAGCGCGAGAACGCCCTCTTCGCCCAGCTTGCGAATCTTGGCGTCATCACTGGGATCACCGATCAGTGGGGTCTTGTCGAATTTCCAGTCGCCGGTGTGGAAGACGGTGCCATGGGGCGTCCGGATCGCCAGTCCGGAGGGCTCTGGAATCGAATGCGCCATCGTGACGAGTTCGCAATCGAACGGGCCGACTTCGAAACGGCCACCCATTGGGATTTCGGTAATCGGGATTTTCAGCCGTCCGCCGTAGTCGGCAAGCTTGGCTCTGAGGAGTGCGGCTGTGAACGGCGTCGCGTAAACGGGCACGTTCCCCAGGCGCGGCCACAGTTCGATGACTGCGCCGATATGGTCCTCGTGGCCATGCGTCAGTACCAGCCCAGAAAGCTGGCGCAGATTGGCTTGGATGAACTTGAGATCGGGCAGGATGACATCCACACCCGGATCGTCCTCGCCCTCCGGAAAGGTAATGCCGAGGTCGACCATCATCCAGCGACGATTACCACCCCGACCCAGGCCGTAGAGGTAGCAATTCATGCCGACCTCACCAAGGCCTCCCAGTGCGAGAAATACGAGTTCGTTTTCCCCGCGTTCTCTCTTCGAGTCGCTTGCGGCCATAGGTCTTCAGACTTTCGCGGTCGTATTCAGGGTCACGTCGCCGAACGTGAAACGCAGCTGACGCATATTTGCGTCACAAAGCAGCAATGCACCATCCGTGTCCAGTCCAGCGAACGTGCCGGAGACCCGACCTATGCCGGTGTTGACCGACATCGGCTCGCCGATCGGACCCGAACGACCCAGCCATTCTGCTCGCAAAGCCCCGAACCCGACGCCAAATTGCCATGTGTCGAGGCAGTCCCTCAGTCGAGTGGCGAGTGTGGATCGAAAGTCCTCGACACCGGGCAACTTCGTCGAGTATTCGGCCAAACACGTGACGGCGCGCTCCGCACCGTCTGGGCATACGGCAATGTTGACGCCGATCCCAATGACGGCGACGAGCCCGGTGCCGAAGTTCGTCGACTCCACGAGGATCCCGCCCATTTTGGCGCCGGCCACCATGATGTCGTTGGGCCATTTCAAACGTAAACGTCCGTCTGCGGCTCCCGCTGGCCAAACCGCGTCCAACGCGCGATGGACCGCAACGCCTGCGACCAGTGAGAGCTGCGGCACCATAGCGGTCGGACATCCCGGCTCGAAGATCAGGCTGGCCGCGAAATTGCCAGTGGGAGATGCCCAGTTGCGCCCTGACCGACCTCGGCCAGCGGTCTGCCTGTTCGCGAGAATCCACAACGGACCGCGCTCGCCCGCCGCCACGCGGCGCATTGCTTCACTGTTGGTCGAGTCGAGCTCGTCGTAGGTGAGCACTGAACCACATGCCCGGTCTTGGTCGGCCGTGGTCATCACATGTCAGAGCCGCAGAGACTTGGCGGCGGCGGCGGCAGCATCCACCAGTGGAGCCGCAAAAAACGGCACGGAGAAAAGGAGGATGAGCACCAGGGCAAGGGCCATGATGGCGCCCTCCTTCGACCGAACGGGCTGGAAGGCCCCTTTGGCCTCGTCAAAGTACATGATCTTGACGATGCGCAGGTAGTAATACGCCCCAACCACACTCGCCAGCACGCCGATGACGGCCAAGCCGATGAGGCCCGACTTGATCGCGGGCAGGAAGACGTAGAATTTTGCGAAGAAGCCCGCGAGCGGCGGGATGCCGGCGAACGAGAACATGAACAT
>JANOHP010000008.1:0-2592 GCA_031406575.1 Hyphomicrobiales bacterium | reverse complement strand
CGAGGTCATCGCCGTTGTTCAACTGGTTCATCGCGTTGATGCCACTGCCGTGCGCCTGAAACTCGTACAGGAAGCCAGCCGTGAGGTGCGGGCTGACTTTTGCGCTGCCCGTGAAGCGCCAGCGCGAGCCGTAGTTCCCGCCGTCACCGATGTACGTATCCGACTGCGTGCCATCGTTCCAGAACATCACGTTGTGCGAAACGAAGCCCGAGATGGCGAGGCTGACCTTGCGGTTGCCTTTGCGGACCGTGGTGGCTTCGAGTTCGGCGACCCGCTCTTCGAGGTCGGCGCAGCAGTCGCCACCGAGATCGGCGGCATTGGCAGTGCTGGTACCGTAGAGGCCGGCGGCGGCAAAGATTGCCACTGCGCTAGCCGTTTTCAGCAGTCCCCCATACGACATTAGTACTCTCCTGACTAACGCTACCCCAAGCCACAATGACTGGAGACGCAACATTTACGAACCGGCAGGCCTTCGGATTTGCGATTGCCTGTTACGGCCGTCGACCCGTTCGGTGAAGTACGACTAGCAACCGATGGCCGACCAGTTAAGCATTAATTAGGGATTGAGCGTGTTTCGCGGTTCCCTTGTGGCGAATCAGCCACGCGAATGGTGTCCTTTGACACACGAGCGCCGCAATTTCCCCAAGTCCCAAATCAACGCCGACCAGTTGGCCGCACGATTGGGGCAATGGAGGGGCGTAGAGGGGATATCCACAGGGGGGACTCTGCCTGGTTTCCCGGAATTTGGCGCTCGGCACGCGCGGCAAATATCCGGGATCCTTCCCCGTGCAGCATGAGCGCGACGGCACCACACCACAGACATGCGATCAAGCCTCCCCGTAGCGCGCGCCATGCACCGGGAAAGACCCCGGCTCTACGTCGCCGAAGGGGCGACTGCGGCCGGGGAACCAAGGGTTGAAGGGGACTCGGGGGTGGCACCCCGCGCAGCCTTGAGCCGGGCGAAATCCGCGTCGGCGTGATAGCTCGATCGTGTGAGCGGACTGGCGGCGACAACGAGGAAGCCTTTGGCCAACGCGATCCGCTCGTAGGACGCGAACTCCTCCGGCGTCACGAACGCTTCGACGGCGGCGTGCTTGCGGGTTGGTTGCAAATACTGGCCGATCGTGAGGAAATCGACATCCGCCGAGCGCAGATCGTCCATCACCTGCAGCACTTCCTCGCGTCGCTCGCCTAGACCGACCATGATGCCGGACTTCGTGAACGTGGCCGGCTCGAGTTCTTTCACGCGTTGCAGCAGCCGCAACGAATGGAAATAGCGCGCGCCGGGCCGGATGCGCAGATAGAGCGACGGCGTCGTTTCCAGATTGTGATTGAAGACATCGGGCCGAGACGCGGCGACCAGCTCGAGCGCGCCGCGCTTCTTCAGGAAATCGGGCGTTAGGATTTCAATCGTGGTCGTCGGCGTGCGAGCGCGGATGGCGTGCACCACGGCCGCGAAATGAGCGGCTCCGCCATCGGCCAGATCATCGCGATCGACGGACGTGATGACGACATGGCTCAGTCCCAGTTTCGCCACCGCTTCGGCCACGTGCGCGGGTTCATCGGGGTCGAGTGGCTGCGGCAGGCCCGTCTTGACGTTGCAGAAGGCGCAAGCGCGCGTGCAGGTGTCGCCCATGATCATCAAAGTGGCATGGCGCTTGGTCCAGCACTCGCCGATGTTGGGGCACCCCGCCTCCTCGCACACCGTGTGCAGGCCGTGCGCACGCACGATGGCCTTGGTCGCCTGATATTCCGCAGAATTGGGCGCTTTGACGCGAATCCAATCCGGCTTGCGCAGCACCGGCGTGTCGGGCCGATTGGCCTTTTCGGGATGGCGTGGCGGCGTTTTATCGAGAACAGTGACCATGGGCGTTATGTAGCGCGGCTCGGGCCGGGCGACAAGGAAGGAACGGGGCGCGCAGCGTGGGTGATTTTGGGGTTTCCCGGTGGGGGCGGGGTGCAATCGCCATTGTTTCTTTGTGAGCCGCGTTGCGATCAAGTACAAGGGGTGCAAGTGGACCAGAACAGAGCTTCCCTGACAGATCGGATTTGGAGGATCTGGGATGACGACAATCGATGAAATCAAGGGCGCTATCGACACGCTCTCAGATGACGAAAAATCAAAATTGAAGCGTTGGCTGGACGAAGTCGATGCGCAGTTGTTCGATGATAAGATCGAGGCTGACGCTGCCGCAGGCCGCTTGGATGGCATGATTGCCAAGGCACGCGCAAACTACACGGCCGGACGGAAAACGCCCCTTTGAGAAGCGACCCCTGTGGCGCATACAGCGGACCCTGACTTCTGGCGACTCTACCGCACGCTGCCTAAACGGGTGCAGGATCGGGCTGACCAAGCGTTTGTGCTGTTGCGACAGTCCCCAGATCACCCATCGTTACGGTTGAAGAAGGTGAAAGGTCACGCTGGCCTTTGGTCCGCGCGCGTGGGTTTGGGCTACTCGTACTGAGTCAGTTTGTCATGGGCCGCACCCGCCGGGAATCAGCGATTTGACTGATTCGTTTGGCGGGAGGCAGCAATGGGCAGACAACAGCTTCGCGAGAGCGAGGACCGGCTATGTGCGTATCTCGACGAGC
>JANOHP010000006.1:0-6775 GCA_031406575.1 Hyphomicrobiales bacterium | reverse complement strand
ATGGCGGTCGCGGCCGCCGCACACTGAACGCACGGCTCAATAGAACAAAAGGTGGGATTGCTCCCACCTCTCATCATTTCAACCGCTGCGAAACGCTCGTCACCGCGAACCAGCGACAGACCTCGGCAGTCTGTTCACCACGACCACGTTGGCCCCCACGCTCACGCGCGATCCCAAATCGACGACATGCGCATTCAGCATGCGAAAACAGCCTGACGATGCGGCTTGACCAATGCTGTTCGCGTCATTCGTGCCGTGGATACGATACAGCGTATTGCCCAGATACAGCGCGCGTGCACCCAAGGGATTGCGCAAACCGCCCAGCATCTTTTCCGGCAAATGAGGCTCGCGCTCCCGCATTTCAGCTGGCGGATGCCAATCGGGCCAGTCTGCAATGCGGGAAATCTTTTCCGTACCCGTCCACGAAAAACCTTCGCGGCCGACCGAGATCGGATAGCGCAGCGCCGCACCCCCGCTTTCGATGAGCAGCAGCTGCTTGCCGCTCGTGTCGATCACGATGGTGCCCGGCTCATAGGACCCCATGAAGGAAATCCGTTGCGGAGGCAGGGGCGAAATGTTGGGGCGTGGGCCGCCGTCTGCCACCTTCTGGCCAGAGGGCGACATCGAGTTCCCCCTCCATGTGCGACGATCGCCGTCATCGTCGTCATCGTCCCGCTCGAAGTAGCGCTGCCACGACCGCATCCGATTGCTACGTCGGTCGTCCCACCGATCATCGAACGTCTGGCGCCGACGCTCCTCGTACCAACTGTTGGGCACGGGTCCGCGCCAACCGTCGCTGGAGCGCCTGTCGGGCTCGTCCCGCTCACGGTAGGGGTCTGACCACCGAGATTGAGCCGATGCGACATCGGCAGTGACCAGCAAAAGGGCAGCAGTCGAGAGCAAGCGATACATGTGTCGATCCCATTGGACGCAAACGCGGGGTGACCGGTGCAGCATAAAGGTGGGAACGCCGTGCGGCGAGGTAAAGGCATGAACGCGCAATTTCGTCTATCGGCGCAAAGTTTTATTGCCGCGGATTGCATCAGTCCGAGCACAAAGCGAGGCGCGGCCGTTCGAACGTCATTGCGCGCCGCAAAAAACCGTCAGGTGGCGTCTGTGGAGCGCTGTTCGTTTTCCAGCGCCATCGACGCCCGCCGTTCCGTGACAGCCAGCACCACGATGCCGGCGACGATGAGGAGGGAGCCCACGGCCTGGAGCCAGGTCAAGCGCTCGCCGAGCCAGATCATCGACACGATCAGCACGGTCACCACATGCCCGTGCACCGCCGCAAATGCCGGTCCCACGGCAGCATGTTTCAGGATCGACGTATAGGTGATGAACGCCGCGATATAGCAGCCGATGACGGCCAGCACGATCGGCTCGCGGCCCACGCGCGCAAACCACGCCGGGTCCAGCGCGAAGGCGCCGATGCGATCGCCTGCGAGCTTGATCAACACGTTGGACGTCGTGTCGAGCGTCAGCAGAATGACGAAGCCGATGACGATAGTCCGGTGCATCAGCCCCCCAAACCGACGAGCAGCACGCCCGTCCCGATCAATCCGACGGCCAATGCGCGCGACGGCGTGATGCTTTCGCCGAAGAAGATCCGGCCGCCGATCATGACGCCGGCAATTGTGATGCTGCCGACCATCACACCTTGCGACAACGGCACGAGCGACAAAAAGCCCAGCCACGCCAAAAACAGCGCGACGAAGGCGAAAATCGCGAGCCACAACAAGGGTTGGACGAGAAGCGCGACGATGAAGGCCGACCCATCCGACGTCTTCGCCCGCATCGATGCGGATTTGAGCAGCAGGTGCGAGCCCGTATCCAGGACGAGCACCGCAAGCAGCAATAACCAAGCTGTCAGCGTCATCGCGCGCCCATCGCAGGGGCTGCCGACGCGGCGGCAAGGCGCGCGAGTTCAGGGTCGTTGCGCTCGAAATCGAAGAACGGGGCCAGCGGCTTCGTCAACAAGTTCACCACGCCGTTGCGGAGCCGGAAATACAACCACCGCCGCTCGATCTGCCCGCCAAACAACAGTTTGGCCGAATAGGACGTGGCGCCCATTTCGATCTCGGGAATGTCGTTGGCGATGGCGAACTCGATCATCTTCAGCCAGTTGACGAAGTACAGGTTGTGCTCTCGCGCATCGGGGTATTTCATGCCGATCTTGTTGGCAATAATGGCTTTTTTGCCCACCAGAAACAACTGGAAGCTCAACAGGGTGTCGTCTTTCCAGCACAGCATCAGCCGCGCGCGGCTGCCCAGGCGCTCCATGACCCGGCGAATATACTCGGGATGGACCTGCTCGAGGTCGCCGTAATCCACACTGCTTTGGGCCAGCGTGGCCGCCAGCAACGCATTGATGTCGTCCTCGATCCCCGCAACGCTGTCGCGGTATTCGATGCGCAATGCGGCCGCGCTGCGCATCTTGCGCTTTAGGTAGGAGCCGGTCTTGGCGGGGAGGCTCGACAAATAATGATCCAGGCTCGCATAGGGCAACGGCAGCATGACGACCGGAACGCTGGTGACGCGGGTGTAGCCGGCGTCGGTCAAAACCGGATGGAACTCGTCGGCCTCTGCCCCTCTCAAGCTTTTCACTGCCAGGATGGCGGCGGCGCGCGCATCAGCTTCTTTGGCCAATCCCTTCAACAGGTCTGCGAACCGGCTCTGGCGTGCCGCGCCATCGAGATCGACGGCAAAGCCCAGGCTGCAATTGTCCGATGAGGGAGACCCGATGCCGACGACCCCGAGTTGTAGAAGCCGGGGAATTTTCTGGTTCAACCAATCGGTCGCCTGGCGCAGGCGGCCCTGGAAAGGCGTGTCGAGACGATAAGCCGTGCGAAACAGCGGGGCGGCGGCCACCATGCGTGTCTCGTCGCGAAGCGTCAGGGCGCCGAGCGACACACCGGGACCGGGCACGGCTTCGAATGCTCGATAAAGGTCGTAACCCTCTATTTCACCGGGAAAAAGAACGTCCCACTCGATCGAGTTGACCGACCCGAGGCTGGCGTGAACCTCAGCGGAGGGTTTGCGTGCATCGACCCACCGGGGTGCCGGACGCGCGAGCTGGACCTCTATAACGTGGTGACCGACTTGGGCTTTCGTCGCAACTTTCTCGGCCATCGTTCGTCGATCCTGGATCGTTGGGTTCACGAATCAATCCGGGCGATCATGGCCACGTAAATATTGGTGAATGATTTATGAGATATACTTTTGGTCTAGGGACTGAGACATGACGTTGGCCGGGCCTGGGGTCCAACCAGCCGGTCTGCAACACTCTTTTGGAATGATGGCCGCGTGAAAGGTCAACGCATCCTGCTCGTCATCGGCGGTGGCATTGCCGCCTACAAGTGCCTGGAGCTGATCCGGCGCGCCCGCGAGCGTGGATACGCCCTACGCGTGGTCATGACGAAGGCCGCAACCCAGTTCGTGACGCCCCTGTCCGTGGGCGCCCTCACCAACGACCGCGTGTTCCAGCACCTGTTCGACCTCGATGACGAGCGCGAGATCGGTCACATCCGCTTGTCACGGGACGCAGATCTCATCGTCGTTGCGCCGGCGACGGCCGACCTGATGGCGAAGATGGCCGGCGGGCATGCCGACGATCTGGCGACGGCCGTGCTACTGGCGACGGATAAGCCGGTGCTGATCGCGCCCGCCATGAACCCACACATGTGGGCGCATCCCGCCACGCGCCGCAACCTCTCCCTGCTGCAATCCGACGGCATCCACGTCATCGGCCCCAACTCCGGCGAGATGGCCGAACGCGGAGAAACTGGGCAGGGGCGCATGGCCGAGCCAGCGGAAATCCTGGCCGAGATCGAGCACCTGCTTTCGCCCCCACTCGCCGCGACAGAACCGCTCGCGGGTCGCCACGTGCTCGTCACGTCGGGGCCGACACATGAGCCCATCGATCCCGTACGCTACATCGCCAACCGATCCTCCGGAAAGCAGGGGTATGCCATCGCCGCAGCAGCGGCCGCCCAAGGCGCCAGCGTCACGCTGGTGTCTGGCCCAACGACCCTGGCGACACCGCCGGGCGTGCGCCTGATCGCCGTTGAAACAGCCGCGCAAATGCTGGCTGCCGCGCAAGCCGCCCTCCCCGCCGACTGCGCCATCTTCGCTGCGGCCGTTGCCGACTGGCGCGTAGCCAACGCCACGGATCAGAAGATCAAAAAGACGGCCAAGCAGACGACGCCCCGGCTCGATCTGGTCGAAAACCCCGACATTCTGAAAACGATCGCCCATCTGCCTCCGGGACAGCGCCCTCCCCTCGTCATCGGTTTTGCTGCTGAAACCCAATCCGTCATCGAGCACGCCAAGAAGAAGCGGAAGTCCAAGGGCTGCGACTGGATCGTCGCCAACGACGTGAGCCCGGCGACCGGCATCATGGGCGGCGATCGCAACACCGTGCATCTCGTCACCGCACGCGGCGTCGAGGATTGGCCCGAGATGGACAAGGCGGACGTCGCGCGTCGGCTGATCGAGGCCGTCGCCAGCCACCTCGCCCAAACCACCGGCCGGGCCTGATGGCGAAGCGCACATCCCCACGCTCTGCGCGCCTTGACGTCAGGCGCTTGCCACACGGCGAAGGACTGGAGCTACCCACCTACAAATCGACCGATGCCGCCGGCATGGACCTCGTTGCGGCCGTGCCAGAGGACGCCCCGATGCTGCTCACTCCCGGCACGTGGAAGGCCGTTCCGACCGGCTTGGCGCTGGCCTTGCCGCGCGGCACCGAGGGACAAGTGCGGCCGCGCTCCGGTCTCGCTCTGCGTCACGGGGTGACGGTGCTGAACAGTCCCGGAACCATCGATGCGGACTATCGCGGCGAGGTGCAGGTTCTGCTGATCAATCACGGCCCGGAGGCGTTCGAGATCCGGCGCGGCGACCGCATCGCCCAACTGATCGTAGCCTCTGTTCTGCAGGTGCCCATCGCCGAAGTGGGCACTCTGGATGACACCGTACGCGGAACCGGCGGCTTCGGGTCGACTGGCGTGCGCACCGCGACGCTGTCGGGCAAGCCGAAGGCGAAAAAAACCCGATCGAAGACGACGCCACCCCGCGCAGTCGCAAAAAGAACGCAGATATCGAAATCGCGCCCACCGTCGAAACGTGGTGCTCCCAAGCGGCGATAATTCAGTGGTCGACGATCAGTTATCTGCGTTCCGGCACAATGGCCTGATCGTGTATGCTGGTTGCCGCTGACTGCGACAGCAGCCATATCCAGGCGATCGCCGCGCGAGGAGACGCTTCTCATGACCGACACCCCCCAACTCAAAACTCTGTCTGCCCTAGCCCGCACCGGCCACGGCAAGGTCTATGACAACATCACCCAGACGTTCGCCAACACCCCACTCGTGCGGCTGTCGCGCATGGCGGCGGCAGCCAATGCCAAAGCCGATGTCCTCCTCAAGCTTGAATTCTTCAATCCCCTCTCCTCCGTCAAAGACCGCATCGGCGTGGCCATGATCGATGCGTTGGAGGCCTCGGGGCGGTTGAAACCCGGTGGCGTTCTCGTCGAGCCCACATCGGGCAACACCGGCATCGCGCTCGCCTTCGTCGCGGCCGCCCGAGGCTACAAGCTGATCCTCACCATGCCGGAATCGATGTCGATCGAGCGGCGCAAGATCCTCACCTTCCTCGGTGCCGAACTCGAATTGACGCCCCGCGAGAAAGGTATGAAAGGCGCCATCGCCCGCGCCGAAGAGATCCTGGCGGCGACGCCGGGAGCCATCATGCCCGGCCAGTTCGACAATCCCGCCAACCCGCTGGTGCACGAGAAAACGACGGCCGAAGAAATCTGGACGGACACCGGCGGCAAGATCGATGCCCTGGTTGTCGGCGTCGGCACGGGTGGCACACTGACCGGCTGCGCGCGCGTCCTGAAGGCGCGCAATCCGAAAATTCTCATCATTGCCGTCGAGCCATCGTCGAGCCCGGTCTTGTCGGGCGGCGCACCTGCCCCGCACAAGATCCAAGGCATCGGCGCGGGCTTCGTGCCCTCGATCCTCGAGCGCGAACTGATCGACGAGGTCATCAAGGTGCCCAACGAGATGGCGTTCGAGGTGTCCCGCATGCTCGCCAAACTCGAGGGGATCGCCGGCGGCATCTCGACCGGCGCCAACCTGGGGGCCGCACTGACCGTGGCCACGCGCGACGACATGGCCGGCAAGACGGTCGTGACGTTTGCGCCCTCTGCGGCTGATCGGTATTTGACGACGGAACTCTTCCCGGACGCGTGAGCGGACCGGGACGGCACACGCGTTAACCGGTCAGCAATCTCCACCCCCTCATTGTCTCCCGCAGACGATGCCACAGGCAGAGCTTCGGGAGACATCGAGTGACGACATTCGCGGGCAAAACCACCTATCGCACAGTGACCGCCACGCTTCTGTGGGGCCTCGTTTGGTCCGTCGTCGTCGCGCCGTCGATCTCTGCGAAAGACAGGGTCGACGCCTCGGCGACGGCGTCGTCCGTCTCTGCCGCCGCGCAAAAATCCGCGGTCGACACACGACGGCTGGCATTGGCCACGACCGTGACGACGACCTCGACGCCATTGGACGTGGGCGCCCTTCCCGCGACAGCCTTCGAAGATTGGGACGTCAGCGACCACCCGTGACGGGGTTGATCAGCCGCTCGTGCTCGGCGCGTCGGCAGGCAAGGTAACGGGGCCGACCAGCCCTTCCGCGCGCAGCCTCTTGAGGATCGCGACGCGCAATTCCGTCGAGACGTTGCCGCCTTTGTAGACGTCCGACAGCACGACGCG
>JANOHP010000225.1:0-2101 GCA_031406575.1 Hyphomicrobiales bacterium | reverse complement strand
CGAGGTGGTGGCATCGCTCGAGCGCGGCTGGCGCAACGAGAAGCACAAAGCCCAGTGGCGCATGACCCTCGAGGAATACTGTGGGACCCTCCGGGGTCTGCGGGTCGATCGCATCACGACCCAGGACGTGCTCGGTGTGTTACAGCCAATCTGGCAGACCAAGGCTGAAACCGCCGGTCGAGTCAGAGGTCGGATCGAGAGAGTTCTCGATGCGGCCAAGGCAAGGGGCCATCGCCACGGCGAAAATCCGGCCCGCTGGCGGGGCCATCTCGATCACCTGTTACCCGCCCGCCCGCGACTTCAACGGGGCCACCATGCTGCCATGCCCTGGGACGAGGTGCCCGTCTTCATCGGTAAGCTGCGAATGCTGGACGGAGTTGCGGCACGCGCCCTTGAATTCACTATTCTGACCGCTTCTCGAACCGGCGAGGTGCGGGGCGCCCGCTGGCCGGAAATCGACGCCAAGGCCAAGGTGTGGATTGTATCGGCCAGCCGCATGAAGGCCGGTCGGGAGCACCGTGTTCCTCTGACGGAGCGCATGCTTGCTATCCTCGCCGAGATGGAGGCCCTGAAGGGCGCAGACGATTTCGTCTTTCCAGGTCAGAAGCGTGGTCGGCCGCTGTCTGACATGAGCATGGAGGCCGTGCTGCGGCGCCTCCGCGCGAAGCCCAATACAACGCATGGTTTTCGATCGAGCTTCAAGGATTGGGCGAACGAGACGACGTCGTTTCCAAACGACTTGTCCGAGGCGGCACTCGCCCACATAACCGGCGACAAGGTCGAACGAGCGTATCGTCGGGGCGATGCGCTCGAACGAAGGCGCGCGTTGATGCAAGCCTGGTGCTCATTCTGCGAACCGGGTCAGGCATCGAATGTCGTTCTGCTTCGGACACCTGGCCAAGTCGAAGATTGAATGGGCATGTTGCGCCGGATTGGCTCGCCCGTTCGATACCATTGATGCTTTATGCGCCAGCGATTTGCTCGACCACCTGGCTATCGCGTCTGCAACCGGGTCGCAGGAGTTCAGAGGATGGGTTTTGGAATGACGAAAGAGCACACACGGCGCCGCTTTCGGTATGGGAAGGAAGACGGTCTTCGCAGTTCCCTCGCCAACCCACCACAACTGTCCACGGCCGAGCGTCGGGCCAAGCGGCGTTATGCAGAGGGTGCGCTCGCCTCGGCCGAGGCTCTCGAGGTGATTTATCTCGAGGACAGAAATCCGGTTCATGTGTGGGACGCGATAGTGCAGATTCACTACGCGTCACCTATTCTCGATATTCCCATCCAACTCCCGCCTTGGGTGCTGGCGTATTTGATCACCGCCGCTAGTGAAATCATGGGCCGCGCGGTGGCGCATCCCAGCGGAAATCGACACAGGCCTAAAGCACCGATCAAGAACCCCGACGGAACAATGACACGCTTCAGCGATAGCTACGCCGGCCTCACGGCGGCGCAGCGACGCGACGTTGTCCTGGAGTCGCTGGGGTTCAAGGGCCCACGCGGTCGGAACCCTATTGCGCAAGCGCGTCGGGATTCTCTTGGCGAAATGAGAGTGATACAGGTGAATGCTTTGCGGCGCCAAGGGCACTCGGCCAGCGCAGCGGCCGAACAGCTCGATGACCATGACATGAAGTATCGCGGCGATCCCGCGCGCAAGATGCGTCACCATCGGCGGAAGCTGCGCGGCGAATCCTAGGACTATCTTCTGCCGTAGTAACCGCATCTGTCCGTGTGTGAATACTGCCCATCTATCTCAACCAATAGGGTGGTGCATGCCGCGACACGGTTTGATGCTCGATCGACAGCAGAATGGCAGCGCTCGGCCCAACCCTGAAAAACTGTCGTTTACGATTCTGGAAACCTGCGCTGCGACCGGTCTGGGCCGCACGTCGATTTATGATGCGATCAATTCTGGTGCGCTCAAAAGCGTCCGCGTCTGCGGACGTCGGCTTGTCCTGCGACCGGATCTCGAGGCGTTTTTGACTTCCGGCAGATAGGCCGCCGACAGCCCGCTCTCCGACAACGATGAGCGGCGGCCGTTGAAGTAGCGCAAGCCGCCGACCCCGGTCGGCGCCCGACGAAGACCTCCGACAATTCCACA
>JANOHP010000210.1:0-6741 GCA_031406575.1 Hyphomicrobiales bacterium | reverse complement strand
GCTGACCAATCCTTCCCGTCATGTGTGGACGGCACCCGTGGGTCAAGGTGTTTTCGACGGGGCAGCGGGCTTTTTTGCGTTCGGGGTGGCGAACAGCATCATGGCCAGCGGCCGATCGTGCCGCACTCATAGGTCGTACACATGACTTGCACCCCGAACGCAAAAAGCCCGCTGCCCCGTCGAAAACACCTTGACCCACGGGTGCCGTCCACACATGACGGGAAGGATTGGTCAGCTCCCCAGCGACCGCAGATTGACGTAGCCTTTCGCCGCCCGCTCGGCGAGCTTGGCGGGATCGGTGCCGGGCCGCTCGGAGGGTGCTGAGAACTGCAGGGCGAGAACTTGCGCGCCTGCGTCACCAGCTTCCAGTTCGAGGGTCGGATCATCCGGCTCCAGGCGAATGACGGAGCGCTCTTGCAGGTGGCGGCCATCGACCCGCACAGAGCCAGAACAGATCAGATAAAACTGGCCCTTGCCCTCTGCGGACAATCCGACGGCGCGCGCCTTGGCACCGAGTCTCAAACCCACAGCTGCCACACCATCGGCCTGCGTCGTCATGAGGTTCTCGCGGGTCACCTCGCCCGAGGCGGGCACGCCCTTCGCCAGATCGAATATGCCTTCGATGTTGCGACCCGCGCGCCCCGGCATGTTCTGGCGATTTCCGGGCATCTCCCAGAAGCCGCCGCTGGCAATGTTGCGCAGCGTGAAAAACGAGAGGCCCCGATCGTTCGCCACGATCGGCCCATAGGGCGTGAAAGCATCGGCATACTGGAACGTCACCGGCCGCACGGCTTTCTTGCCAATCTTGCCGTCGCCATCGACGATCACCTGGAATTGGTCGACGTCGTGGAAATGTGGCTCGATGCGCGCGCCGGCAAACGGGCGCACAACGAGGAACGCCTGCGCCGCCTGGGTCAATTGCCCCGGCTCATCGATGTAGCCGTGCCGCTGCCCGCGACCCCCGACGACCTCGACATCCTTGATGCGCGCCTCCGAGCGGTCGACCGCAAGCATAGCAACGCCTCCTCGTGCATGGCTCAGTCCAGAGCGCTACTTCACCACACTTGGCCCGGCTGGAGCAACGGGGTGGATGTGGTATAACTCCGCCAAATTGCGCCGCGAGGATCGACCAGCCCATGACCGCCCGTATTTTTCGCCCGGCCAAGACCGCCATGCAGTCGGGGTTTGCCCGCACCAAGGAGTGGGTGTTGGAGCACGAGGCGGAGGCGCCGCGGTTCATCGATCCGCTGATGGGCTGGACCGGGTCGACGGACACGCGCACGCAAATTCGCCTCGAATTCGACAGCAAGGAAGAGGCAATTGCCTACGCCGAGCTGCATGGCATCCCCTATCGGCTGACGGAGCCCAAACCGCGCCAGCCGATCAAGAAATCCTATTCCGACAACTTCAAGTTCGGCCGCATCGGTAGTTGGACGCACTGATCCGGCCGACGCCGTCCGGAACCCTCCCACGGCCCTCGTGTTGTCCTCGTGCCGCAGCAGCGGCCCGTCGTGGAGGACGTATGGGACATGCCAACGATGCTCTGAAGCGGGACCGCTTCCAGTCCCGGATCGACGGCCGAGCGGTTGATCTCTACGTCCTCGACAATCAGCGCGGCCTGAGCGCGGCCATCACCAATTACGGCGCCCGCCTCGTGGCGCTGTCGGCCCCTGATGCAAGAGGCGATCCGGTCGACGTCGTCCTCGGCCATCCGAGCCTCGGGGCGACTATCGCCGACCGCAGCACGTACTTCGGCGCCACCGTCGGGCGCTACGCCAATCGCATTGCAGGAGCGCGGTTCGAGTTGGGTGGACGCGTGTATCGGCTGGCTGTCAACGATGGTCTCAATTCCCTGCACGGCGGAAAAACCGGCTTCGACGCCCGCGTCTGGTCGGCCAACCGAACCGATGCTGCGACCGTGGCCCTGCATCTCCATTCGGCCGACGGCGAAGAAGGCTACCCTGGCGCCCTCGATGTCCGCGTCACCTATGCGCTCTCCGACGATGCGCTGCAGATCGACTATGAGGCGACGGCGACCGCCGACACTGTGGTGAACCTCACGAACCATGCCTATTTCAATCTGTCCGGCGAAGGGTCGAGCTCGATCGCAGAACATGTCCTATCCATCGATGCGGAACACACCACGCCCGTCGATGCGACGCTGATTCCGACCGGCGCGCTGGCGCCGGTTGCAGGCACCCCGTTCGATTTTCGCCGACCGACGCGCATCGCAGACGCGCTGGATCGAAGCCACCTGCAACTGACTTTCGCCGGAGGCATTGATCACAACTTCGCGCTGAGCGGCGGTTCGACATCGGCAGCGCGCCACGTTGCGACGCTGGCGAGCCCTCAGTCCGGCATCGTCATGCATGTGCTGACAACCGAGCCAGGATTGCAGGTATACACGGGCAACTTCCTCGACGGCAGCATCGTGGGCAAGAGTGGACGGCGGTACGAGCATCGCGGCGGGCTGTGTCTCGAGACGCAGCATTTCCCGGATAGCCCAAACCAGCTGCAGTTCCCTTCCACGCTGCTGCGGCCGGGCGAGGTGTTTGGCTCTCACACCGCCTATCGCTTCGGCATCGACCGCGCTCAGTAACTCTTCGGCAAGCCCAACTGACGCTCCGCAACATTCGACAGGATAAGCTCGCGGCTGACTGGCGCGATGCGCGCCAGCATGATTTCGCGAAAATAGCGCTCGACGTGGAATTCCTTGGCGTAGCCCATGCCGCCGTGCGTCAGCACCGCCGTCTCGCACGCCTCGAATCCGGCTTCGCCAGCCAAGTACTTCGCCGCGTTGGATTCGATGCCGCACGGCTCGCCGCGGTCGTAGAGAGACGCGGCCTTGAACACCATCAGGTTCGCGGCCTCGAGGTTCATCCAGTTGCGCGCAAGCGGATGTTGAATGCCCTGGTTCTGGCCGATCGGGCGACCGAAGACGACGCGTTCTTTGGCGTAGCGCGTGGCGCGGGCAAGTGCGGCACGCCCCAGGCCCACAGCCTCGGCTGCAATCAGAATGCGCTCGGGGTTCATGCCATGCAGAATGTATTCGAAGCCGCGCCCTTCCTCGCCGATGCGATCCTCGACGGGCACCGGTAGCCCATCGATGAAGAGCTGATTGGAATCGACGGCCTTGCGGCCCATCTTGTCGATCTCGCGCGCCTCGATGTAGCGGCGATCGAGGGTGGTATAAAACAGCGACAGCCCCTGCGTCGTCTTCTTGACGTCCTCGAGGGGCGTGGTGCGGGCGAGAATGAGAATTCGGTCGGCCACCTGCGCGGTCGAAATCCAGATCTTCTGGCCGTCGATGCGGTAACGATTGCCCTCGCGCGTTGCCTTCGTCTTGAGCCGGGTGGTATCGAGGCCGACGTTGGGCTCGGTCACGGCAAAGCAGGATTTCTCGGTGCCCGCAATCAGTGGCGGCAGGAAGCGCTTTTTTTGGTCCTCGGTACCGAACACGACCACCGGGTTCAACCCGAAAATGTTCATGTGCACGGCCGACGCGCCCTGAAAGCCTGCCCCCGATTCCGCAATGGCCTGCATCATGAGGGCGGCTTCCGTGATGCCGAGCCCCGCCCCACCGTAGGCTTCGGGCATGGCAATCCCGAGCCATCCCGCCGACGCCAGCGCCTGATGGAAATCGTGCGGGAAACCGCCCTCTTTATCCTTCTTCAACCAATATTCATCTGGAAAATCCGAGCACACCTTCTCGATCGCGGACCGGATCTCGAGTTGTTCGGCTGTGAATGCGAAGTCCATGGTTCTGCTCGCTCTCGATGCTGTCTGGCAGACCTTGCGGCAAGACCGGCGCAGAGGCAACCGAAGTCGATCGCTACCCGCGGTGGAGCAGAAGCCCGATCGCGATGTTGATTTATGAACGCCGTCTAACGATGTCCTCAGAGTGCATTCACAGCGGGTGGCGCAATCTGCAGAGGTGAACGCGTAGAGCTTCACCTTTGACAAGAATCGCTGCCATGACCCGCACGCTCATCATCGCCACGTCGCTCGTCGCCGCCATGACGACGGGTGTGCTCGCCGACACGGTGGACAGGCGCCAGGCCAATCAGGCCCAACGCATCGAGGACGCCCGCCGCGCAGGCGAATTGACCCGTCGCGAGCAAGCTGCATTGCAAGCCGAGCAGGCGCGTATCCGTGCCCTCGAGCGCAGCGTCAAGGCGGACGGCGTCGTCACCCGGCGCGAGGCCCGCATCCTCGACCGCGCCCAGGACAATGCCGGCCGGCATATCGCCAGTGAATCGCATGACCGAGAAAAGGCACGAGGCAACAGGTGGTTTTGGCGCTGAGACCGACACACGTCATTGGATCGCCGACGAGGGGTTGCCGCAGGGCAGTCCCTTTTTCTCGACCGCGTTTGTGAGCGCTCGTTCGATTCATATCAGGTGGGCAAACAGTCCCGCACACCTCATTTCCCCACCGCGTCCGCGACGCACTTCTTGGCGAAGCTGGTTTTCGCAGCGCCAACCAACTTCTTTTCAGTCGCCGCCTTGCCGCAAGATTCGGAGGCGTCCTTTTCGCATTTCGTCAGGAACGACTTCTGCGCCGCGCCGGCGAGCTTCTTTTCGGCGGCTTGAACCTTGCAGGTCGGCGCGGCGGATTGGGCATAGGCAGCGGTGGCCAAGCCGAGCGTCAGAGCGATGGCAGCAAAGTATTTCATCGGACTCTCCTTTTTCACCAAGCTGCAATTCTCGCCCGTCGGACATGAACGGCGGATGACTGAGTTCATACGATGGGCTGGCGGCTGAACAGACGTTAGTGGACCCCCCGCAATCTCGAGGCTTCAAACTCAGAACCGCCTCCGCTACAGTCCTTCGATCAGCCAAACGACCAGCGGACAAAAACAAACATGAAACTCAAATTGCATCACATCAATCTGTGCTCCACCAACGTTACGGCGTTGGACGAGTTCTATCGCGACGTTCTCGATCTGGCTCCCGAGCCGAAGCGCAAAACGCACCGGGTCATCACCGACGACGAGGGCAGCTATAGCGGCGCCGTCGCCTTCGTCACCGACGGCACGACGGAAATGCACTTGGCCGAGCGGGACTTCTCCGTGGGTTTCCGTCAGAATCAAGCGATCAATCCACTCGAGCGCGGCCACATTGCTTTTCGCACCGACGACATCGTCGCTTTCAAGAAGCATCTGGACGCCAAAGGCGTGCGCTATTCCGATTACGGCGCCTGGGCCATGGGCGGCTGGCACCAGATTTTCTTCCACGACCCCGATGGCAACGTGATCGAAGTGCATCAGGAGATGTGATGCGCCGGGCGCCACCTCGTCCATGCGACCGCTCGATCCTGGATCGGGCGGTCGTCGCGTGACGTTCGATCGACGAGCTGAATGATGAGCAACCCCGCCTTTACCTTCGACCATATTCACATCATCAGCCGCGATCCCAAGGCGGCCGCGCAGTGGTACGTCGACATGTTCGGCGCCGCCATTACCAACGATACGACAGCCTACGGAGCGGCGCAGATCTTCATGGAGCTGGGCGGCAAGATCATCATCATCCGCGGCCAGCGCCCGACCGAGTCCCCCATCGACACGACGCCTATTCGCAGCTTTGGCGGGTTTTCCGGCCACAACGAATGGGGCACCGATCATTTCGGGTTTCTCTACACAGGCGATCTCACCACATTCTGCGCCGAGCTGCGCGCCAAAGGCGTCCAATTTCCCGTCGAACTGAAACGCGGCCTCAACGGTAGCCTGCTGTGCTACGTCTCGGCCCCCGACAATGTCAGCATCGAGCTCATGGAGTGCTGAACGCGCGGTGCCGCCGGGTTGAGAATCCTCGGGTTTGGTAAACAGAAAAGCCCCAGCGCGGTGCGACATGGTCCCAACACTCAGTGGTCATTCGCCTCACATCATTTCAGCGGGGTTTGCAATCTCGGTTGCACGACCCGATTGAATCTCAGTCTGTGGCAATAGTAGAACGGCAAGCGACTTTAGTCAGCCATCAGACGTCTGGACATCGGCGTCTACCATTTTGGTCGGTTGTTTTGGCCCGGTAATTGCTGTTTCCTACGATCACTTCTAGTGAAACGATTTATAGGTGTGTCGTGAAAAATATTCTCTCGGCCATTACCTCTAAAAGGCTCTCACATGCCTCTCGCGTCCGCACGATCGATGCTTCATTGGAGGGTCCAGAGCCCAATAAACGTGCCTTTCTTCGCGGTGTTGCCGCGGCAGGTGGGTCTTTACCGGCGATGTATTTTCTCCTCGATCGCCCAGGCCATGCAATTGCAAAGTCACTAGAGGCGGCGGCTTCTGCCACTCCGTCTGAAGGAACAGGGACTGTACGCATTGTTCGCGATTTCACCAATTCGAGATTGGAACTCGTGCGCCTTCTGAAAGAGGCTGCCGAGATCGAACATTCTCTCATGATTCAATATCTTTATGCCGCATTCTCGTTGAAGCCTGCGTACCGCGGCCTTCTCGGGCGTGGCGATCCCAACACGAACGATCTTCTGGGCGTCGCCATTCAAGAAATGCAGCACTTGGCGGATGTGAATGAATTGCTCGTCGAATTGGGTGCGGCGCCTGTTCTGGTGCGCCAGGACTTTCCCTATGAACCCGATATTTATCCGTTTCCTCTGAACCTCGAGCCGATGAGTCGTGAAAGTCTCGCCAAATACGTTTACTGCGAAGCGCCTGAAACAGCTTTGGACCGCAAACACGCCAAGACGCCGGAGGATGTCGCTTTTCTGGACATGCTCGATGCG
>JANOHP010000179.1:0-4855 GCA_031406575.1 Hyphomicrobiales bacterium | reverse complement strand
GCGCATCGGCTTGATCGGCACGGACTTGTCGTGCGCGACATGCGGCACCATCCGGCTGAAGCTGCTGAAGATCGGTGCGCTGATCACCACCAGCGTGCGCCGCGTGAAGATCGCGTTCGCGTCGTCATGCCCGCAGCAGGCGACATTCGCCATCGCCTACCATCGGCTGCGAAGCGCTGCGGCCTGACTCACACCACCCGATCCGCAACATTGAAAAAGGAGCACCGCCGAACCCGATAGCGCCGCGACGAGTGGCGAGGAGAACGTGCGACCGCAAAACCCTGCCGAGTCACCCTCTCGGACCGCATCATGCCAGCTACCGAGGATGAGAAGGTCGGGTTAGAAGTGTTGAGTAGGCATGAAAATGTCTGAGGATACCTGTCGCGGTCGATTTGTTTGGTAACGTGGGGCAAATATCACTTTCTGATTGTCGCTACGCCGCTGGACGAATAGCTTGAATATTTTGATACCGTTTCGGCTGACTAGCCTTGATGGGTGCTGTGAACCTCACGCCAAGGTCCGCGCTGCTGCGCCACACGACTTGGCAGTCCATTTCGAGGCCATCAAGCTGGATGATCAGCGTGAACGTATCTGGAAATGAGTGGGGCCTGTCAGTTCGCAAACGACAGCCAGTGTCGGAGATATTCCGCACTTGGCAGTCGAGGGTGGAGAATCTATTATTGAATGCCGCAGTCGCTCCTTTCAGGACGCGTCGGCGATTGGAATTCCGTGGTTCGATCACTGCTAATTGTCCTGTCTTTGAATGTGCCAACGGCATTTCTGCGCTTGTCCGCTAGACAGATGTCGGCGCCGTTATAAACCCAATTGCAGGGATCATGCCAACACCTGGCTCCCCGCCGTTTTGAGGGGGGCTCGTCAGCGACCCAAAAGGTTCTGAGTGAGTATCTGCGCCCTCGGAAGGCACCGTGGCAGTCTACGCGTGGCCCGCGCATTTGACGGAGCGGGGGGCATTGTCCGATCACGTCTGGACGCGAAACACCCGCATGTCGCCAAGCTCAATGCCGAACTCGCCGAGAAGATCGGGAAGCTCGAGGCAACATACGACCTGATGTTCCGCAGGGAGAGGACCGTGTCCTCTGCCGCCTGACGCCGAGTAGGGTGCGGTCCGGTCGACGATGGTGGGCGAGCAGGACACTCGCACCCACATGACTCCGGAGGGGCCGACAGGTCCCGCGTGTGGCCATTGCGGGGCGCCTACCACCTTGAAATTCAGAACAAAAATGGCGGACTACTCACCATGCGCCGCTGAACTGCGCGTAGTTCGGAGGTTCCTTAATGAATGCGTGCGATTCTGCGTCTTGCAATGTCGTCCGTTCGGGGCACCAAAATGATCGAAGTACGAAGCGTTCCAGCCGACGACGAACCGTTGCGGGTGACCCATCGTTTCTCCACGCGAGCCATCGCATGCCGCTGAACCATCACCTGTTCAGTGCAATACTCAGGACTCTGGAAGACGCGATCGTAGCGATGTCGCCCGATGGAACTATTACACATTGGAATTTGGCGGCGGAACGGCTGCTCGGTTATAGCGCACTTGACGCCGTCGGAATGCATGGTCGCCAAATTCTACCATCGATTTGGTGGCAATACTGGCACGAGCGTCTCGCCGAACTTCGCAATGGATCGGCTGTCACCTGTAATACGGTGCGCCAGCACAAGAATGGCACGGCCATCGATTTGCATGCAACATCGGCGGGCATATTCGACGAGCGCGGGCATTTTCTGGGCTATTTCAATATATTTAAAGACTTGAAAAAACAAAACGACCAGCATGCGGCAGACATGTTTCTCGCGGCGATCGTTCGCAGTTCACCCGACGCGATTCTGAGTACCGATGTTTTGCTCAACGTACGATCATGGAACAAAGCGGCAGAGGCGCTGTTTGGCTATTCGAGCGATGAAGCCATTGGCATAGATATAAAAACCTTCCTTCCGGACATCGAATTCAGAATACGAGGCCCCGATGTTGCCTCGGTGCCAGAGTCGCAGCACCGATTCGAGATTGACATAAGCGCCAGAGATGGACAGCCAAAGTGCGTCAACGGAGTGGCCAGTCCTCTCACCAATACGGCAGGCATTCCAACTGGCTGGTCAGTATCTCTTACTGACATTACCGAGCGGAAACGACTTGAGGCCATGGACCAGGAGTACCGTCAACGCAAGTTCGCCGAAGATGCACTGCGCGAAGAGAAACTGAAACTCGATATGGCCATGAAAAACATGCCGCATGGACTATCCATGTTCAGCGGCGAGCAGCGCCTGGTCCTGTCCAACGCGCGCCATGCTGAGCTGTACCGTTTACCCCCGGAGTTGTTGAAGCCAGGCACGCCACTGTCCGAGTTGATCGCCCATCGAGTCCAGAATGGGGTCTTGAAGTGCGAAACGAACGATGCCGCGATCACTGACACTCTGGTGGGATTTCTGGATATACAGATGGACAAATCGACGTGCGGAATCCATGAATTTGCAGATGGGCGGCTCATCAGCGTCACACGCCAACCGATGCAGGGGGGCGGTTGGGTCGCCATCCACGAGGACGTGACCGAGCGTGAGCAGACTCGTGAGCGCCTCGAATCCCTCGATCGAGCCAAGTCCGAATTCCTGGCGACCGTGAGCCACGAGATTCGAACACCGATGACCGGCATGATTGGTATGATGGGTCTCCTGGTCGACACGCCCCTGAGTGAGCGGCAGCGGGACCTCGTTCAGACAGCCTTGGATTGCGGTGACGTCTTGGTGTCGATCGTGAACGATGTCCTCGATTTCTCGAAAATCGAGGCTGGCGCCCTCGAAATCGAGGCTGTTGAATTCAACCTGCCAGTTGTCATTGATAGCTCAGTTGCGCTGCTCGAGCAGGCGGCTGCCGAGAAGGGGGTATCTCTCAACTGCGTCTTGAGTGCGGGCGTTCCGTCTCAGGTCTATGGCGACCCCGTGCGGGTGAGGCAAATTCTGACCAATCTCGTGAGCAATGCCGTCAAGTTCACCGAGCGTGGCAGTGTTCGTGTGGGCTGTTCGCATCGGATGCTCGATAACCGTAGTGTAGAGTTGCGATTTGAAATCCAGGATACCGGAATCGGCATCGCGAACGACGTTCGTGGGAAACTCTTCAATCGGTTTGCTCAAGCCGACACTTCGACGGCACGCCTCTATGGAGGCACGGGGTTGGGACTCGCGATCTGCAAGAATCTGGCCGAGTTGATGGGCGGTCAGATCGGCTGCGACAGTACGCTGGGATTGGGCAGTACGTTCTGGTTTACGATCCGCTGCAAGCGGGAGCAACCGCCCGTGTCGGTGGAAGTGGTACGCCATGCCAATCCCGGGATGGGGCCGTCGGTTCCGCGCCGGGTTCTGGTTGCAGAGGACAATCCCGTCAATCAGCTGCTCTTATCGTCGATCCTCAGACAAGCGGGTCACTCTATCGACCTTGTCGGCAACGGAAAGGAAGCCCTCGAAGCCGTCCAAAGTGGTTCCTACGATGTCGTGCTGATGGATATTCTAATGCCTGTAATGGATGGGGTCACGGCGACCCGGTCAATTCGTCAGCTCGACGGACCCGAGCGCCACATCCCGATCATCGCGGTCACTGCCAACCTGGTGAATGGCGACCGTGAGGAATATATCCGGTCCGGCATGACGGATTGCGTGGCCAAGCCGCTAAATGTGGCGGCGCTACTCAAGGCCATTGCCGATGCGACAGGCGACCAGCGGGCGGCGGGTTCTGGGGAATTGTCCACCATCGGCGCGTCCAGCCGACCGTTCGTCTCGGCAAGTGCCCGTGGCTCCGTTGCACCGGTGCCCTGTGTGCCGAATGACTCCGGTCATCCCGCCGGGCAGCCGTCCGGCGGTACCGTGATCGAGCTGAAAGGGCTCGACCCTGTGTTCGACGAAGCATTCCTGACCGGGCTCCGGAAAAACTTGCACGAAGCCGACCTGCGCGAGGCGATTGCTGGCGTCCCAGCCGAGGCGGCAAAGGCTGTCAACCTCATCAAGGTTGCTATCGCCGCTGGAGACGTAGCAGCCGCACGTAACGCGGCGCACACATTGACGGGCATGGCGAGTAATTTCGGCGCTGTACGGCTGGCCGCCATAGGACGCCGCATCTCGCGCACCTCATCGGACATCGAGGCCGTTGCACGCGACGTTGTGCCACTCGAACAGGCGCTCGAGGAAACCCGAGCGCGAATCAAATTGATCGCATGAACCCATAGGCGAACAAATGACCAAGATTGTGATCATCGATGACGCCGTGCCGAATGCGCTGCTGATCAGGGGCTACCTGAGGTCTCTGGATGTCGACGCGGTGATATTTTCGGATCCGACCAAGGCGTTGGCATGGTGCAAAGAGTATGATCCCACCCTGGTTCTGCTCGATTTCTTGATGCCTGGGATGAATGGCACCGAGTTTATCCGTCGATTTCGCAGCGACGACCGGTTGCGGGACGTGCCCGTCATTATCGTGACCTGGGACGAGCGGAAGGAGACACTCCATCATGCTTTGAAGGCTGGTGCGACGGACTTCCTGAACAAGCCCATCGATCGGGTCGAACTCATCGTTCGCATACAAAATATGCTGGAGTTGCAATCGCGCCGTCACGACTTGATTGAAGCCAATGCCCATGCCGCCAAGCTGAATGCCGAACTCGCCGAGAAGATCGGGAAGCTGGAGGCAGCGTACGAGTTGATCGCGCGCAGGGGCGCGCTCGTTTCCTGTGCCGCCTGACGACGAACTCGGTGCGGGCCGGTCGCCGATGGTGGCCATGTACCCATTCGGTGATGCACCGCTACCGCATGCTTGCCGATCATCGCGCCGATTGTATTTCCGGTTATGGCCCAT
>JANOHP010000163.1:0-13328 GCA_031406575.1 Hyphomicrobiales bacterium | reverse complement strand
GAAATGACATCTTGAACGGCGGCACTGGCAACGACTGGCTGGTAGCCGGCGCAGGTGTGGAGACCCTCACCGGCGGCACAGATGCCGATAGGTTTGTTATGACCTCTGCAGCAGCGGGCGAGATAGACACGATCACGGATTATCTGCTCGGTAGCGATCTGATTGATCTCAGCTACCTGCTGCAGGGCGAAACCGCAGGAACCATCAGCAGTTTCGTCTCGTATAATGCGGGTACTGGTGCTCTGTCGGTTGACATTAACGGAACTGTGGGCGGTGCAAGCTTCACTCAGATTGCCACGGTCGATACCATTCCTGGTGGTGCCATCCAGGCACCAAGTCAGATCACAATCTTATTCGACGGCAGTCCCATCACTGGCACGACCATTCCAATCTGATCGCGAAGCGCCCGTGAACATCAAAACCCCCGCACCTCGCCCGGTGCGGGGCCACTGCTCGTCAATCAGAGAAAATCCTCGGCGCGCCAACCCCTTCCCTTGTCATGCTCGGGCTGGGCGCTTGGACCCAGCGGGCCGCAAGGTCGACGGTCTCGATCGAGCCCGACCGAGTCATGTAAACCTACTGGGTCTATAGTCTCGCGAGCAGAAAGCACGGCACGCTCTACATCGGGGTGACGAACACTCTCCTCGCTCGCATCGCGGCCCATCGCGAGGGTAGCGGCACCACATTCACGCGCCGCTTTGGTGTGACCAAGCTCGTGCATGACGAATCCTTCGCTGACATCGACGAGGCGATCCAGCGCGAGAAAGCGTTGAAGCACTGGGTACGGCAGTGGAAAATAATTCCGATCGAGCGGGATAATCCACAGGGGATCGATCACTATCCCGCGTTGCTCGCTTTGCCTGGACATAGCACCCGTTGACCAAACGGAGGACTGGACCCTCGGGACCCTCGGCTTGCGCCGAGGGCAGGCAAGCCCGAGGACGACAGTTGGGGGGCCGATGGGGTCGACGACCGACGCCCTCACCAAGCTCGTCACCCGCTGGCCAGCGTCCCGCATCGACGACCTCACGCCCTGGGCCTCCGCGACAAAAGCTCGCTGAGCCGCCGTCAACGTGAGGCGGCTGGCCCGCTTACCTTTCATCTGCCCGGGTACCCGGCAGTGTCGCCGACCGTGGCGACACGATCGTATGGCTGGTCGATGCTCGCTGGGTCGGCTAGCCCCTCGGACACCAGAGCCCCATGGGTTCTGATAGCCCAACGCGCGACGCACGCGCGGCGCGCCGATCAACATCACGCATGGTCTGGTGGATCGTCGCGGTCAGCGCGTGTCGTCAACCCGCAGTCGGGCGGCGCGGAATTACTTTTTTACCTCGGCCTGCCATCCATCCGTCGGCTCGGTGCGCGCCGTCCAGCCGTTGAGGCCAAAGCCCGATCCGCGGTCAGGTGAGTGGCGCCGCATCGTCTCAGCCGCCGGCGTCTCTGGAACCCGCGCTTGGGCGCGGGCGTAGGCGATGCTCGCGCCCGATGGCTTGAGACCCAGCGTCGGCACCAGTTGGCCCATGGCCGCGTGAATGCGATACGTCGCGAATATCTCGGCGAAGCGCGAAATCTCAGCCAGGATGAGCGTGTTGATGAACGTATTCTGGGCACTCAGAACATCGAGCAGCGTGCGTCGTCCGGCCCGGAACTGCTCCTGATAGCCCGATACGACATCCCGGCCGAACGAGGCCTCGGACTTGAGAACAGGGACGAGTTGCGCTTGCTGATGGCGCTTATGCCATGAGCTGCGCAAAGCTTCATCGACATCGCGTTGAATCTGATGCAGCTTCAAGCGAGCCTCCGAGGCCCGGCGCACTTGCTCCTGTTCGGCGGCCTTATCGATGCCACCGTTGAAGAGGTTCCACTTCGTCACGACCCGGCCCTGGAGATCGCGCGTGCGGTTCTCGACGCCGTCGATGTCCTCGCCATGCCGGATGTTACCTTCCAGCGAAACTTCCGGCATATAGCGCGACCGCGCGGCACGCACCTGCGCATGTGCGGCATCGAGGTCGGCCTGCGCAAATTTGATTTGCGGGTTGGCACTGCGCGCAGAGGCCAGCGCCGCTTCCAGGCTCTTGGGCAGGGCAGCATTGAGCGATCGGAACGACCCTAAGCCCGTTGGGGGCAGGGCCACATATTTGAAGAAACGTTCCTGCGCTTGAATGAGATCGTCGCGGGCCTGAATGAGGCGTGCCTCGGATGCCTTGTGCCGCTCCTGAGCCTGCTGCGAATCAGCCGAGGTCAGACTGCCGCCATTGACGCCGTCGCGGATCATTTTTGAAATGCGCGCGTGAAACGACAAGTTCTCCTCGACGATGCGGACGATTTTTTCCTGCAGAATGATCTCGAAATATTCTTTGGCGATCGCGAGCGCGATGTATTCGGAACGCTCGAGGACACGGAACGACGCGCCATCGACGCGCGAAGCCTGCCGGTCGATCTCGGCCTCACGGCCAAATCCGTCGAACAATTTCCAGCTGATCGTGCCCCCGACTTCGCGGGCGTCCAGGGTTTTATTGTCGATGCCGCCCAACCGTCGCCCGGGGCTGTCGAGCCGCCGCTGGCCGACGGAACCCAGCGCATCCACACGTGGCAGATAGAGGCCGCGCGCCTGTCGCAGCTCGAATTCTATTGCTTCGCGATTTTCAATGGCTTGTCCGATTTCCGGATTGGAGTCGAGTGCTACCGAAACGGCCTGCTCCAAGGTCAATGCCTGCGCCGGGGCCCACGCCCACACGACGCATAAAATGGTCGCAATCCCGGTCTTTGTTCCGCCCCACATCATGTACTGCCCCCGCAGTCGCGAATAGATAAACCAAGCCCCTGCAGACTCGCGATCCCACACCACTAAGTGGCGTGGCGGGCAAATGCAACGCTGGCCAAGTTGTGGTCGTGCGTAATTGCGGAAACGGCGAAAAATGTGCCCGCCGCGCCACACAAACCCAAGGCACAGACGCGCAAACTGATCATAGGGATTGGGACGAAAGTCTGGTTGAACTTGGAACGTTGGAGTTGTCCACAGGCGGCGAAATGAGACCTGTGCAACTGTGGCCAACTTCACCTTGTCCAGGCAGCGCCATCCTGATGGCCCGGGCAGTAACTGGGTAACGGACGAGTGGTGACTCGGGGCGTGCTTCGGTCGCGGTACATATCGGTGCCAGGGCGGCTATGGTGATGGGGACGCTCACGCGACTCACCTGCGTGCCAACAGAGGCGCCCGAGTGTTCCATGGCTGATGACGTAGTGCGAAGACGGGGCATCATTCGCGGCGCAATCCCATGATCGGCCCGGTGTGGCGGCACCGGAGTTTTCCGGCGCACCTCGAGGGCGTGCCTGCAAGGTGAAGCATGAACAAGACGCAAGCCGCCGCAGTTTTATCGTCGTGGTTTCGGTCGAGCCACGCGGGGATCGATGACGAAACGTTGGCGAGTACGCGCGTCGTTCGCCTGATCGCAGGACTGTTTTGTGCCTTTCTCCTCTGGGCGTCATTGACGGAGCTCGAGGAAGTTTCGCGTGGTGACGGACGCGTCATACCCGCCCAAAAAACCCAGATCATTCAGACCTCCGAACCCGGCGTGATTGCCGAGCTCTTCGTTCGTCCCGGTCAGAAGATCAACAAGGGTGACATGTTGGCTCGGCTCGACAAGACGCCGACCTCTGCAAACCTGGGCGAGGTCGAGGCCAAAGTGCGCTCACTCACGGCGCAACTCACGCGGCTCCAACTCGAGAATGAAGGGACGATCGATATCCCCTTCCCGTGCCCCGAGGAAATTAGGCTGAAGGCTCCGGTCGTGTGCCGTGGCGAAGCCGATCTCTTCAAAGCACGAGCCGACAATCTCAGATCACGGCTCAAGGTCTTCGAGGAGAAGACTGAACAGAAGCGACGCGAGTTCTCGGAAGCCGCCTCGAATATCACGCGTCTCACAGAATCGTTGGAACTCGCCAAACGCGAGCTCAACATGATCCAACCACTGGCTGCGAAAAAGATCGTGGCCGACCTCGATCTCATTCGTGCTCAGCGGGCGTTTTCGGAGGCTGAAGGTCAGCTCCGCAACTCGATTGAATCCAAAGCGCGCGCAGCAGCGGGTGTCCGCGAGGCGGAGTTGCAGGTCGAGGAGCAAAAGCTCGTCTTCCGACAAACAGCAATGGCCGAGATGACGGAGAAGCGTTCGGAGCTGTCGATTGCCGAAGAGACCACGAAAGGAGCAGCCGAACGGCTGCGCCGAACGGATATCCGGTCCCCTGTCGACGGCATCGTGAATGAAATCTATTTCAATACCCAAGGGGCGTTCGTCAATGCAGGCGACAAGGTTTTGAGTATCGTGCCCGTCGAGGACACGCTGCTCGTGGAAGCGCGCATGCGCCCCGCAGACATCGCGTTCATCCGCCCGGGGCATAAATCCGTCGTCAAAGTCACGGCCTTCGATTACTCGATTTATGGTGGCCTCGACGGTGTGGTGGAAACGGTCGGTGCAGATACGATCATCGATCCCACGACCAAGGAGCCCTATTATACGGTGATCGTGCGGACCAATGAGACTCGCCTCAAGGGCGGTCAAGTCGAGCATCAGATCATGCCCGGCATGGTGTGCAACGTCGACATTATGACCGGCAGTAAAACGATCATGCAGTACCTGCTGAAACCCATCAACAAAGCACGAGAAACTGCGCTGCGCGAGCGGTGAGCAGCGGTGCCTCTCGCGCCATCGATCGGGATGGGCCTATGACAGACGAGAGCCCTGCTTCATCGAGCGGCCAGACAACGGCACGAAACGACAATCCGGTAGGCGGAGCCGCTGGTGCGGACGATGCCAGTTTCATTGAGTTTCGCGTCGTGTCTTCGGAGGGTGTTCGCCACTCTTTGAAGCTCGAACGCATCTTCTGGACATTGCTCGAGGCGGCGGCGGGCAGTGAGCGACAGCGACTTGGTGCTTATATCAGCGACGTCGTGGAGAGGGCGGCCAGCGCCAACAGCAAGTCGTCGGTCTTGCGAACGCACGCTGCCGACTGGATGCGGCGCAAGCTGATCGATGTTTCATCGAAAGGTCTGTCGCGCCGGTCGCTGGCAGGTGTGGTCGCGGCGGCGCCGGTGCCGTGCATCGTCATCACGGTGCACAACGTGGTGGAGATGCAGAACGAGGCTTTCCTCGCTCTGTTGCACGCGCGAACCAACGTGGATTCGGCTGTGCAGACCGAAACGATCCGCATCGCCTTTCATTCGAGCTTCAATACTCTGCGTGAAAAACTGCGTGAGAGGCCGGCGTCCTATTTGACCGACCAAGTCATCATCGAAATAGGGGGCCAGCGCTCGCAACATCAAGTGCGGATCGCATCGATCGAATCGGTTGGAGGCCAGGCCGCGGCGTTTCTCGTCTATCTCGTATCGTAATGAGGGGCGGGAACGCTCGATCGTCGAACCGCGCGCTTTATTGCGCAATCGCCGACACCCGCTGCTTTTCAGAAAACCCGTGCAGCCAAAGCCCGGACGCATTGACCGAAAACACCGGGACATAATGAACGAGTTCGCGTGCCGGTGTTGGGGCAGTCAGAAGATTATCAAGTACGACGATTTCCTCGTCGAAGCGTAGAGCCAATACGGCATGTTGCGTCGAGAGTCTGTCACTGCGTACGACGACCACGGCCATGTCTTCCATCTTGACGCCCAGACGGGCCAGAAGCCACATCTTCAGAATGGCAAAATCTTCGCAGTCGCCTGCCCCCGACTCCATCGTCTCCGTCGCCCGCGACCAATATTCCGTCACGCCGTGCATTGCCGTGTCGGAGGCGTAGGTGATCCGCGTGTTGACTTGCGCATTCACGCGACGGGCGATCTCAACCGGTGGAGAGCCGATGGCCTCCTGAAACAAAGTGCGCCAACCGAGCGGAACGTGCTCGAGGCAGGCTGTGGACGCCGGCCTGTCGGAACAGGCTTCCGGCACCACCCAGTCCCGAGAGGCGGCGAATACGCGATCTGTCATCGCGCGGAGAGCCTTGCTCGATGCGGCCAGGGGGATCGAGCCGAAAACGTGCATGCCGCGCGGAGCCGTTGCTGCCGGCATTGAGCGGCCTAGGCTCGCCATGTCTGTTCCGGCCGCAGGGGCGTACGGCTCAGCGGCAGGGACGGGCAAGGACGATAAGGGGCTCGCTTCAAAGCGTCCTATCGATACGACTGCGGCAGTCCAGATGGCTGGATACGACACTGAGAGGGCCCGGTCGCCCGCATGTTTCTGGTCGAAGTTGGTTCCTCGAGGACCACTCACGCGCCGTTTCGGCGCGGACGCGAGGTTCCCCGTGTCGCCTGCTCGAGCCGCAATTGTCGCTCCTGGGGTAGTCGAGTCGATTGCTGGGACGCCGGCACTGGCTGGCTGCCTGTGCGCCAACGTCGTATCGCGCGAGGCCGTGGCTGCGGCACCTCCGGCCAGAATGCCGAGCGCCACGCCGACCGTGACCGCGGCGTTGCGCAGGCGCGGGGTGCGTGTTGGTTTTCCAATCTCGCAGCCAACCGGCTGTCCACTTACTCGATACATCCGACGCGATCCCTTCCGAACAGGAGGGATCATCGGCGGCAGTGGTTATGCGAGCTTCACCAGAGGCTTATTGATTGAAAGTGTGGTGTAACGGGTGCCACTGGAATGGTTCGGATTTAGTTCGAATTGTTCGCAACTGGCAAAAAGGACCCCGTGCGGGGCCGGTTGCATCGCTTCGCGACGAGCCGAATGGTTTGCTTAGGGACGATAGACCGGCGATGCGGCAGCAGGATCGAGCGGCAATTGCGGCGATGCCTGTCTTTTTTGCGCTTGGCCCGCCGCTGCAGCACCCTCCGCGAGCCCCTTGAGCACCGCATCCTTTGCACCATCACGCACGATATGGCCGTTGTCGATGACCAGCAGACGATCGACCAGCTTGAGCATGCTCTGTCGGTGCGTTGCAATGATCAGCGTCTGATCTGGACGCACCGAAGCCGACAACCGCTCGATAAACATACGCTCGGTCTGCAGGTCCATGGAGCTCGACGGTTCGTCGAGAAACAGGATGCGGGGGTTGGCGAGAAACACTCGAGCAAGTGCAACGCACTGTCGCTGGCCACCCGACAAGCGCGATCCACGCTCGCCGACGCTCATGTCGTAGCCGCGCGGATTGCTGGCGACGAACGCGTCGACACCGGCCAGCTGCGCTGCCCGTACGATCTCGTCGTCGCGTGCCGTCGGATGAGCCATGACTATATTTTCGCGAACCGAACCGATGAACAGCTCGGCTTCCTGTACGACGAGCGCGATGGCACTACGGATTTCGTGCGGGTGGTATTGGCGCAAATCCACGCCGTCGACGAGGATTTCTCCCCTGTCGGGTTGATAGAGGCCCGTGAGTAGCCGTCCCAGTGTCGTCTTGCCCGAACCGATCCGACCGATAATGCCGACCCGCTCGCCGGGTCGAATGGTCAGATCGAGTGATTTCAGAATCGGCGAGGTCGCTCCCGGATAGGAGAATTCGACGCCACGGAACTCGATATGACCGATTTCGACCCGTCGATTGACGAATCCCGCACGCTGGGGCCGCTCGTCAGATTTGGCCATGATGTCGTCGAAATGCCGAAAGGCGAGGCGCACGTAGTGCAGGCGCGAGAACATCATCGCGATCTGCGACAAGGGGGCAACCAGCCGGTTCGACAGCATGACCGCAGCGATTATCGCACCCATCGAGATTGAGCCATCGACGAACCGATAGACGCTGGCCACCACGACGGCGATGGCAACGAGCTGCTGCACGAATCCCGTAACGTTGAGCCCGAGCGAGGAAAGGTACTTCGCCTGTTCGGAGCTCTCCGCGGCGGCCTTGGCGTATTTTTCCCACCTCTGCAGCACATGGCCCTCGGCCCGCACGCTTTTGATGGTCTCGAGGCCGGAAATGGATTCGACGAGGATCGAGTGGCGCAAGGCGGATTCGTCCTGGGCTTTGCGGACGACCTCCGACAGCCGCGTCTGCATGATCAGACTGAGACCCACGACCACGGCCAGTGCGGTCAGTGGGATCACGACGATCCAGCCGGCCAGAATGAAGATCACGATCGAAAACAGGGCGAAGAAGGCCAGATCGACGAACAGCATCAGCGTGCTGGACGAGAAGAACTCTCGGATAATCTCATATTCCTGAATTCGATTGGCCAGGGCGCCCGTCGAAGCCGGGCGATCGACCAATCGGGTACTCAAGATTTTCTCGATGAGATTACACGCGACCTGAATGTCGACCTTGCGACCGACCCGGTCGACGATCTGGCCTCGTGCGATCTTCAAGAGAAGGTCGAAAACCAGCGCGATAGTGAGACCGACCACGAACACCCACAGCGTCTCCATCGCCTTGTTGGGGATGACGCGATCGTAGATGTTCATGAAGAACAATGGCGCTGCCAGCGCAATCACATTGATGACCACGGCGGCGAGTACGACGGTGCCGTAACTACGGCGGTGCAGACGGACGACGCTCCAGAACCAGGCACCAGGTTTTGCTACCGACGGTTGGCCCGATGCCTCGTCGGGAGCTTCGTAAATCGGTTTGATCTGAACTGCGTGACCCGAATACTCGGTCTCGAGTTGCGCTGCCGTGATGGTGTAGTCGCCGTTGAACGCCGGAAGGTAGACGACATAGTCGTCTTTCGCCGTTTTTCCTTTGAGAACAATCGGGTTGCCATCTTTCAGTTGAATGATGGCCGGTAGCTCCAGTGGCACCAGGTCGACGATGCGCCGGCTCATCGAACTCGCGTTCAACCCGACGCGTGCAGCCGCCCTGGAAACGAGCGGCAGCGTGAGCAGGCCATCCTGCAATGGTAATCCCGACGTCAGGACGGTCGGCGCGATCGATCGGCCGTAGTGGCCCGACACCTCCTGGAGGCAGGCTAGCCACAGGTCCTGTGACGGTTCAGGCTCGATCGGCTTGCCTTGGTTGATATTGGCCGGTGCGTTCATCAAATTTGTATGCGGTCGATATTGACCGCCTCCCCACCATTCAACGCTACCAAATAGCGCCTCGGCACGATAGCCCTGCCGATCGCGTCATGCGGGGTCACAGGCCCCTCGTAGCGCGCGACACGCATTGTCCGAGGACTCGGATCTCTTTGTCGTTGTGGCTTTTTTGCTTCTCGCGTCGGCGCGTGTGGCGACGACACCGCGCGTGAGACATGCCGAGCCGCAGTCTTCGCGGTAAGTGTGACAAGGGCTGCGATTAGTTGAAGGTTCGAGCCGGCAAAGTGGGGTTCATGCACAGCCTCGGCTACTCCGAGGCTCCGGCGTGTGCGGGCGATAGGCTCCTGCCGAGGGCACGAGAGCTGCGACTGAAGCTGACAACGACAAGATCCGCGACGTAGCACCACGGCTCATCGCATGAATGCCAGCATTCGACCATGGAAGCAGTCACACTTGGAGATCATCTCTTCGTTGTTTTCGCGGCCGGCGAAGTAGCCAATGGCTTTGCCGCAGGCTACCTTCGCCTCGTTCGACCAAACCCAGCGCGGGCTGCGACTGGACATTGTCGACTCGTCCGCAGCAACATCGACGGCATGCTGGTAACGCCGTTCGACCTCGGACTGCAGGCGATCACTGGACAAATCGAGTAGCGGCGAGCGGGGCATGACAATACACATAGTCCCCGCGCTCGAAGTCACTTTGCCACCACCTCCGAGATCGGCAGCCAGTCCCGGTCCCGAGGCGGCTATCATCACCAGCCAGGCTACAGCGGCCGTCACCATCGATCGTTTCATTGTCAGTCCCCCTTCGTCCGATTCATCGCCTCAGACCGTCTGGTCCGTTCCCTGATCGTCATCCCCGAACAAAATTTTGATCGACAAGTGCGCGTGCGTCGACGTCGGCGTCACCTCGTTCGACGTCGTTGCCGTACCCTCGCCAATGGCCACCTCGCTTGCCGGGCGAGCGCCGACCAGCGCATCCAAACCGTCGGCAGCGATCGCATCTACGATCAGGTCTTCGAGCGAATCACTCCCGAAGGTGATCTCGATGGGCAAATCATTCCGCCCGGATACCGTCGCATCCTGTTGGCTGGCTTCCAACAGCAGAGCCAAGATGGCATCGCCCGTGGAGGCTTCGGTAGATTCCGCTGTGGCAAAGGCCTCGAGCAGAGGCTCACTGCTCAAGGCGGGCGGCGCCACCTCTGTCTTGTCGTGATCGGTCATGGCGCTTTGTCCCCATTCACCGCAATCACGTCAATGTCGCAGGTGGCAGGTCATCTTTGAACAGGATCAACACGCCCCCCGTATGATCGCCCGAAAGCGTGACAACGGGAGCGACGGTCGTTCCGCCGCCAATACCGTCGATATCGACGCTGACGACGGTGTTTCCGCTACTCAGCGACAACTGCACGACGTTCCCCGCATCCGTCACGTTCATCGGAGTAGTGACACCCAGCGTCGCCAGCAGATTGCTCAGATCGAGAACATCGGCACCGCCCGTGCCGAAGTCGGTGATGAGATCATCGAGAGCCGTCAGGTGCGACGGATCGATGACGAACGTATCCACCCCGGCACCGCCGGTAAGGGTGTCTTGGCCTGCACCGCCAACGAGCAGGTCGTTGCCGGCACCGCCATCGAGGATATCGTTTCCGGCATAGGCAATGAGAATGTCGTTTCCTTCGTAGCCTCTTATCGTGTCGACATCTCCGCTCGCCGTGGAGTTCCGACCGATGAGGATTTCCCCGAGGCCGGTGCCATTGAGCGTGTCGTCGTTGTTCTGATCGCGGTCGACTCTGACCAGCCCTGTGTCCGAAGCGCTGGGCGAGGTGGTGCTCCCTGTATAGGTGAACGTCCCACCATCCTGATCGCTATTGTCGGTGAAGGTGACGACGCCCGCACCATCCGTCGTCGTCCCGTCGTTCCCGGGGCCGACGGCCGTGATGGATATGACCTGCCCGTCCGGATCCGTATCATTGAAGAGCAGCGCATAGTCCGGAATGAGGATCGCCGCACCGTTCCCATTGACGTTGGTGATGACCGTATCGTCTCGCACCATGGGCGGCAAATCGGTGTTGTTGATGGTAAAGGCGAGCGTGCTCGACGCCGTGTCGCCGTCCCCGTCGATCAGCGTGTAGCCATAGGAGACGAGCTGGTTCGACGTAATGGACGCGGGCGCGGTGTAGGTATAGGCGCCGTCGTCCATGTCGATGAGCAGCGTTCCCAACGTCGCACTGACGATGGTGAGCTGGTTGGCCACCGTATTGAAGCTGTGCGTCGCCGTCCCCGAGCCCGACATCGTCAAGCTCTCCGGTGTCGGTAGGTAAGCAAAAGTTTGACCGCCCAGCGTAACAGCGCGCACATACCCGCCGTCCGCGCCGAACTGGCTGTCCGGCGTTCCGTCCGTCAAGAGATTTCCGCTCGCAGGTGCCACGATCGTGCCGACCAGAGTAGCCGTCAACGCGCTGGGATCGCTGACCACGACCCCGTTGGCGTCGGTGCCCGTGCCCTGCCCGTTATAGGCAACCGGATTGAGATTGCCGACCGCCACGCCCGAGCCGATGCCGACGGCAATCGAGTTGATGTCGTTGGTGTTGAGGAACGTCGTCCAAACCCCCGCCTCTGTGCCATTGATGCCCACGCTGTTGTTGGGTGCCGTCGGATCGCCGTCTGACAGGAAGTACGAGACGTTTTGCGCGCCCGCGATCTTTCCTGTTGCTGTCCCGAAAGCCGCAATCGCGTCCGTCAACGCCTCGTCGTAATTGGTGGAACCACTGGCATCGAGGCCATTCACAATCGCCCTCGCTTGCTCGACCGTCAGCCATCCCGCGCCTTGGGCGGCGGCGTTACTGCTGAACGTGACAATCCGCACAGCCACATTGCCGAGATTGTCGTACTGCTCGAGCAACTCGTTGACCGATGCCTTCATCAGCTGCAACCGCGACAGGCCGGTTAGCCCCGACGCGTTGTCCATGCTGCCCGAGACATCGAGGATCAGCATCAGATTGGTGTTCCCCCCAACCGCCTCCGTCAGGGACTTGGACGCCGGGTTGGCCGTCGGGCCGTCGTCTTCGAAGATGATCTTGGCTGAAATATCGTCGGAGGCGGTGGCGGATTGGCCGCCGGCATCGGTCGCCGTTGCGACGGCACGGACCGTGTTTTCGGCGAGGCTGATCCCTTCGTCGAAGTTCCCCGGGGACGTCGGGTGCTTGATCGATAGGTATTGCGCAATGCTGACCTTGCCGTCCGAGTCGATGGCGACCGCGAAGGCTGCGGCGTCCGCGGTCGTGACGAGACCATCACCATTGCCGTCGACGCGGCCGACCACGACGTTGCCTTCTTTGACCAGGAGGATGCTCTTGCCATCGGTCGTATCGATTCCGGAGTCGGTGTTGGCGCCGCCGTTGACCGTCAGCGAGAAGCCAACGCTCGAGGCGCCCGTGGATGTCGTGAGCATCACAGGCCCCGAGCTGCGCGCGAAACCGATCGCGCCCGGTCCCGCGACGTCGAGATCGTCGCCTGGATTGGCGACGCCGGCGAACAATGTGGCCACCGCTGAGGCACTCGTGTCGTCCTCGGTGGAAGCAGGCGAGACGGGATTATCGGCCACTGTGTCTTGCACGCCGGCCGTCTCATCGTGAACGACCTGCTCGTTCTGGGGTGTTATCGCGACTGTCGGCGGTAGATCTTGAACCTTGATCGAGATCGGGGTCGAGTCCTGGTCGCCATCGCCATCCGTCACCGTGACTTCGAATGGGAGGGTAATGTCGACCACAGTCGACTGCACCCCGACGCTGACGAGGTCGACTTTGCCCGAGCCCGACGTGGCATGGAGCTCGACGTAATCGATGAACTTGCCAGCCGGTGCGGTTAGTGTTGTCGAGTTTGGCGAGGCCGCCATAGTAACCGTCCCCGACGAATGCGTGCCGTCGGTGAAGCGGATCACATAGTCGACTTTGTTTCCCGTCGCATAATTGGTGAACTCGAAGGTCGCAGCGGAAATATTAGGACCGTTAAACCCGGACGCCACCGTATAGGGTCCCGCGACACCATCGAAATCATCGCCATCGCCGAAATCGAAGCGAAGGATTTCGTTGGTATTGCCACCGCCGGGATTGGCATCGAAATTGTTGTTATCGACGCCCCACCCCGCCGTAGAGCCGTTCACGTCATTGAGCACGACCGCGCCGGCATTGCCTGTCGTCTGCCATGATGTAACACTGAAACCAGATGGGACGTTCCAGCCGGAAATCAGCGCGAGATCCGTTCCGTCGGCGTCTTCGAGAATCTGTCCTTGCTCCGGTCCAGCACCAAACGACGTCGACGTGCCGATCGCGGTGGTCGTGGTGATGCCGTCGAGTGGCTTGAGTAACTG
>JANOHP010000146.1:0-10814 GCA_031406575.1 Hyphomicrobiales bacterium | reverse complement strand
ACCGATGGCGGCGGTGTCTGCAGCACTTCGGGGTGTTCGGCGGCGCACTCCCGCAAAACCGTCAATACCTTCTCGGGGTCCATGCTGCCGTCGAGGGTGATTTTGACGGCCGTCCGGCCCAACTGATTGCGATGCGTCCAGTTGATCACGCGGCTGCTGATCAGCTCCGCATTGGGCACGATGAGGCTCGAGCGATCGAACGTCTCGATTTCCGTGGAGCGCACACTGATGCGGCGCACGTTGCCTTGATCGCCACCGATCACGATCCAGTCGCCGACCTTGATCGGCCGCTCGACCAGCAGAATGAGGCCAGACACGAAATTATTGACGATCGATTGTAATCCGAAGCCGATACCGACCGACAGAGCGCCAGCGACGATCGCCAGGTTCGTGATGTCGAAGCCCGCATAGGAGACGGCCAGCAGCAGCGCCAGCGCCATCCCTGCGTAGCCGACAGCGGTGTCGATCGAGTTGGCGATACCTGCATCCATGCGCGCGTGCGTCAGCACTTGGTCGCGCAACCAGCGTTGCATCAGTCGCGTCACGAACAACATCGCTGTGAACAACGCGAGGCCGACGAGGATGCGGAACAGTGAAATGCGGAACTGGCCGATCTCGAAGCCGAACAGCAAGGCCCGCATCCAGTCGCGGATCTCGTCGGTGGCATAGCCCCACTGCAAGAACAGCAACGGCACGGCCAGGAAGATCAACACCAGCGTTCCGGTGAACTCCACCAACCACGTGATCTGCCGCCGCCGTGATCCTTCCAGGCCGAACTTGGCGCCCAGTTTTTCGCCGATAATGCTGCTGTCATCGCCGCGTCCACGCGTTGCCGAACGGATGGCCAGATAAATCAGCACGCCTGTGCCGATGACGATGCCGCTGAGTACGAGCTGGTGCGCGACGAACCGACCGAAGGCGACGTATCCCAGCATCGACGAGACGAGGATGGCGGCGGCCACGATCCACAGGGGCAGCTTCACCCAGAGCGGAGAGTGCCGCGTGACGACGCCCGGCACGTATTCGTGTCCGTTCACCGGTCGGTCGGGCCCGATCTGCGGCTCGAACCGCGTCAGCAGCAGGCCCGCAAGCATCACGACGTTGACCATCGCAATGAGGAACGTGTGCACGATGGTGACGGTCAACGGCGCATATACGACGCGGCTGAGTTCGATCAGGACCGTATCCAGGGCGTAGACGCCGACGAACGCGGTTAAGGCGACCGCGAGCCTCGAGGCTGTAGCGTTGGACACCGGGATCATGCGCCAACCGGGATGCTTGGGGGCCAGCGTGGTGCCGAGCAGTGCCGAAGCCGCCGAGAAGACAAGTCCGGCTTTCAAAACGGCGAGACCTGTTCCCGTCCACGGTGGAAACAGAAGCTCGAGCTCGACGAAGCCCACATAAAGGAGGATGAGCGCCGCCGCAGGCGCCAACATCCGCAGCGGCACCACGCGCGCCGCCATCTGCGCACGTTCGAAAAACGACGGCGACGGCGTGCGGACGACCAGCCGTCGGCGAACATACCCGCGAGCCAGTAAGGTGAGACCGAGCCACACCGTGAAGGCCAACGCAAGCAGACCCCACAGCTCATTGGATTTCTTGGCCGCCCACCCGGACCAGTCACTGCCGTAATAGGCCAAGCGCGTGACCACCGCCTCGATGCGCGCGTTGAAATTACGCCAGACGGCTGGCAACATCGGGCTCTCGCGCCGCTCGAACAGATTGCGCGTGAACATCTGGTAGCGATAGACGGTAATGCGGTCGATAAGCTGCTTGGCGCGCACCCACGCCAGCTCCGTCGTCTTGATAGCACTGTCGAGCGCGCCGGCCATGGCGTTCAAACGTGCCCGCTCGCTGGCGACGGTTTCCGTCTCGGGCGGCTCACCTGCTTTGGGCGGCGGCCCGAGCTTCTCGATCTGGCTTCTCACCTCGGCGAGTTGCGGCCGCAGTCCATCGGCTGCCGACGTCGATTCGTAAATGATCTGTTCGACATCGGCGCGCAGCCGCGACAGCTCGCCTTCGAGTTCTTTGAGTTGCTGGATAGAACTTTCCGCCGACTCGATGCTCTTGGACAGACGCGTGATCGGCTCCAGCATTTCAGGCGGCAACAACGGCTGAGCGGGCTGAACCGCCGCCGGCGCAGGAGGTGCCGCGGGAGCTACTGGCGCGGTGGGTGGAGACGCGACAGGCGCCTGCTGCGCGTGGAGCACGCCGGGCGTCGCCAGCGCAAGACACACCACCACAACGGCTCGAAAATTGCCCAAGACCTGACGCACTGCCCACCCCATCATCCGTCGCTCGGTCCCGAGCAACGCTTGTCCTTGATCGATCGACATCGCGGATTGCACCGACCACATCTGCTCGGGCCGCAATATCAGTGGCACCTATTCGGCTGCCCGCTCCGGCACACGGTCCGGCGGGGCGCTCGGGGACGGACCCAGACTACGCGGAGGACGCGAGAACACGGGTGGGACGGGCGTGTGATCGACAGCCTCGGCGCGACCTTTTCGCTCACCGATTCCGGTTTCGATCACGACATCGACGGGACCGCCGATCATCATCAGATGCTCGACTCCGTCGCGTCGAATGAGAACCAGACGGCGCTTTCCATCGACGCTCGCGTGCTCGACGACCGCCAAGCGGCGTTCGGGTCGTGCACCGAAAAACCCGAGCTTGGGCGTTTCACCGTTCAGATAGCCGCGCGCGACCCACACCGCAGCCGCCGCTGCGAACGCCAAGAGCGCAAAGAGGAAAAGATATGTCAGCACGTCAGCTATAGCTCCTGCCTTCTTGGGCTGTGCAAAGCGCACGTGCGCCGAGCCGCATCGCGTGTCTATCGAGCCCCATCATCCCCCATGGCAGATCGCCAAACGTGCCCAGCACGCCGACGATCCGCACGGTGCGCATCTCGATAGCAGATGTGCAACGCGTTTTTAACCTTAATGATCGAAGTGTCACACAGTGTACCGCGCACCGACAATTTCGGTGCGCCATAGGGGGGCGTTGCGTGGGTCGCGTACTTGTTTCAACAGTCAAGGCCATCTCCTGGCCGAATCAGCTTATTTTCCGCTTCATGAGCGGAACTCCTGTAGGCGCACCCGTCCAGCCACCTGCCTCCGCAGGACTGGGCGCGGGCTTGGCTCTGATCATAACGGCGATCGTGATGGTAGGCGGCGTTGCCGTCCTGGCCATCGTGAGCGCACGCGCCGCCGAGCCCATTGTGCTGGCCGTTATCGCCTTCTTGTCGATGCTCGGCATCTTCTTCTTGTTCGGCATTACCGCCGGCCACGTGCGGATGCACGACCGCATCGAACCCGATGCGATCCTGTCCGCCATCACCGACAGCATTGACCAAGGCCTCATGGTGGCTTCCGCGAACGGCACCATTGTGACGGCCAACGCCGAATATCGCAATCTCGTGGGCGTGGACCCCGATGGCGCGCCGCTGTCTCTCGAAGTCGCGTTTGCCGGTGAACCGCAGGCGGCCGAATGCGTCTTCCGGCTGGTCCGCGCCGCCGAGCGCGGCGAAGTGCGCACGGAGGAATTCCGCGTCCGCGCCAATGCGCTCGCCAAACGCCCCGCGCGCTGGCTGCGCGTCACGGTGCGCAAACTTCCCACCCCTGGTTTGGCAGCGGACGCCACGAGCTTGTGGCAGATCGCCGACACGAGTGTCGATCGGGCCCGCGAAGCCCAAGCCGTGCAGGGCCTCGAGGCGGCACTCGCCACGTGGACGCATATGCCGATCGGCCTCCTCGTGGCCACGCATGAGGGTCACATCACGCACATCGACGGCGCCTTGGCCGGATGGCTGGGCCTCGATACGGATGCGGCGCGGGCGCGCGCGCTCGAGTTGGGCGATGTCATTGCCGGCTCAGGCGACGTTTTGGTGCGCACCGCCGTGCTGCGCTCGAAAGGCGAACCCGTGCGCCTCGAGCTCGACCTGTTGCGGGAGGATGGCGTCGGCCTGCCCGTCGAAATTCTGGCTCACGTCGCGACAGACGGGCCGCATGTCGGCGCATTGACCATCCTCGTACTCGCCCGTGATCTGGCTGCGGCGAACGACGAAGGGGGGACGATCGACGCCGAGGCGCGCTTCACGCACCTGTTCCAATCCGCGCCGTTCGGCATCGCCACCATCGGCGACAGTGGGCGCATTCTGAGTTCCAACGCAGCCTTCGCGCGCCTGTTCATCGACGCTGGCGTGCCCGATAGCAATACCATCGGCGCCTTGATTGCCGCGACCGGTAACGAGGAAACGCAACGCGTGGTCGAAGCCGCACTCGTGGATGCCCGCGCCGGGCGTGCGAGCTTGGCACCGATCGAAGTGTCATTCGGCGGCGAACGCCAGATCGCACGACGGCTCTATGTCAGTCCCATATCCCGCCCCCTGCGCCAGGGTGAGACGGCCATGCTCTACGCGATCGATGCGACCGAGCAGAAAGAGCTCGAGCTGAAGTACGCCCAGAGCACCAAGATGGAAGCCGTCGGCAAGCTCGCCGGTGGCATTGCGCACGACTTCAACAACGTGCTGACCGCCATCATCGGCTTTTCAGACCTGCTGCTGCAGACTCACCGGCCGACGGACGCCGCCTACAAGGACATCATCAACATCAAGCAGAACGCGAACCGCGCCGCCGAAATGGTGCAGCAGCTGCTTGCATTCTCGCGCCGCCAGACGCTGCAACCCCAAACCCTCGATCTGCGCGAGCGGTTGAATGACCTCTCCATTCTGCTCAAGCGACTGATCGGCGAGCACGTCGATTTGAAGATCATCGATGGTCGCGATCTGTGGTTCGTCAAAGCCGACGGCACGCAGATGGATCAGGTGATCATGAACCTCGCCGTCAACGCGCGCGATGCCATGCCCGACGGCGGTAAACTGGTGATCCGCACGCGCAATATCTCCGAGCGCGACTCGCTCAAGTTGCGAGCGCTCTCGATTGCACCCGGCGAGTACGTGCTGATCGAGGTCGAAGACACCGGCACCGGGATGCCGCCGGAGGTGATGGCCAAAATCTTCGAGCCATTCTTCTCGACCAAGGATGTCGGCAAAGGCACGGGGCTCGGCCTCTCGACGGTGTATGGCATCGTCAAGCAGACGGGCGGCAACATCTATCCCGAGAGCACGCTCGGCAAAGGCACCACGTTCCGGGTTTACCTGCCACGCCACATTCCCGATCCGGTGTCGAAGGAAGCGGCCATCACGGCCCGCGAGCAGAAGAAAGAGCTGCCGCGCGACCTCACCGGCACCGGACGCGTGCTGCTGGTGGAGGACGAGGATTCGGTGCGCAACTTCGCCGCCCGCGCCCTCACCCGCCAAGGCTACGAGGTGCTGGAAGCAACCACGGGCGTCGAGGCGCTGGAAATCGTCGAGCGCGAGAAGGGCCGCATCGATATCGTCGTTTCCGACGTGGTCATGCCGGAGATGGACGGGCCGACGATGCTCAACGAGCTGCGCAAAGGCAACCCCGACCTGCGCGTGATCTTCGTGTCGGGCTACCCGGACGATCGCTTCAAGTCGAGCCTGACGCCCGGCCAGCAATTCGCTTTCCTGCCCAAGCCCTTCACCCTCCCGCAACTCGCGGCCAAGGTGAAAGAAGAACTGGGGCGCTGAACCCGCACGTCGCGGCTAAAACTTGGGGGGGAACCGCTCGAATGTCGGCAGAGTGTGCGCGTCCTTCATCCATTCGATCCGCTCCGCAATCTGGATTTGGATTCGGGCTGGAACGACATTGGGGTCATCGTACGTGGCACTCTGAATGTCGATGATGCCAGGCAGGATGACCGCGTTGACGTAGAACAACCCTGTGCCACAGTCGGCGCAAAAGTGCCGCCGACCATCTTTCGATGAATGATAGATTTTCGGCGTGCCCTTGATGATCGTCAGCGCGGACTGCGAATACATGGTCCATCCGACCATCGGCGCGCCGGCATGTCGCCGACAATCCGTACAATGGCACAGCGCGTGGGTGATCGGCTCCCCGTCGACTTGGTAGCGAATGGCGTCACAGTGACAGCCACCTGTGCTGGTCATGTCCGATCTCCTCGTTGAACCTTGAGTGTCTGAAGAGCACCTCCTTCGAGCCTAGGACGGACACAGTGTCAGACCAACAACCAACCACTTCCAGCGCGTGAAAAAGCCGCCGAAGCATTGCTGCTCGGCGGCTTCTCTCGTTGTCCCCAAAGGCGATCAGTAGTTGTAGGCGCGCTCGCCGTGCTCCGTGAGATCGAGACCTTCCCGCTCGGCCTGCTCGATGGGGCGCAGACCAATGACGATATCGACCAGTTTGTAGAGGATCGCCGAGACGATACCCGACCACAGCAGGGTCAGCCCCACCGCCCAGACCTGCGTCATGACCTGTGCGGCCATCACGTATTCGCCCGGCACGGCTTCACCCGGCTTTGCCACATAGTCCAGCAGGCCCGTGCCACCCAGCGCCGGTGCCACCAGGATGCCCGTTGCGATGGCGCCGATGATGCCGCCAACGCAGTGGATACCGAACACGTCGAGGCTGTCGTCGTAGTCGAGTGCGTTCTTCACGGTGGTGCAGAAGAAGAAACAGACGACGCCGACCACCAAGCCCAAGGCGATCGAACCCATGGGACCGGCATACCCCGATGCCGGCGTGACCGCCACCAGACCAGCCACCACACCCGACAGCAGACCGAGCAGCGAAGGCTTACCCTTCGTCGCCCACTCGGCCAGCATCCACGCCAGACCCGCACCGGCCGTCGCCACGAAGGTGTTGAGCATGGCGAGCATCGCCGTGCCATTGGCTTCGAGGTTTGAGCCCGCATTGAAGCCGAACCAGCCGATCCACAGCAGCGCCGCGCCGATCATCGTCATCGTCAAAGAGTGCGGCGCCATCTGCTCGCGGCGGAAGCCCACGCGCTTGCCGACCATGATGGAGCCTACGAGGCCCGCGATGCCGGCATTGATGTGCACGACTGTGCCGCCCGCGAAATCGAGCGCGGCCCACTGGAACGCCTTGCCCGCATCAGCCTGGACAGCAGCCAACGCCGCTTCAGCGGTCTTCTTGGCGGCGTCATCCGTCGCGGCCGCCAAGGCCTTGGCGGCGTCGGCGATGGCATCGGGGCCGGCCCAATACCAGACCATGTGCGCGATCGGGAAATAGACGAACGTCACCCACAAGGCGACGAACGCCATGAGCGCCGGAAAGCGGACACGCTCCGCAAAAGCGCCCACGATCAGCGCCGGTGTGATGCAGGCGAAAGTCATTTGGAAGGCGATGTAGGCATACTCGGGAATGACGACGCCATTGGAGAACGTCGCCGCCGTCGATTCGGCCGTGACGCCCTTGAGGAACATCTTGTCGAGGCCGCCGACGTAATCATTCAAGCCGCCGCCGTTGGTGAAGGTGAGGCTGTAGCCGTAAACAACCCAGATGATGCACACCATCGAAACGATGGCGAACACCTGCATGAGCAATGACAGCATGTTCTTGGTGCGCACGAGGCCGCCATAAAACAAGGCGAGCCCGGGAATGGTCATCAACAGAACCAGAACTGTCGATGTGAACATGAACGCCGTATCGCCCTTGTTGGGCGTCGGCGCGGCAAGGGCGGGATCGACTGCGGCGGCGAGCAACAGTCCGGCGGCGAGGCCAGCAGTCACGCACCGAAGAGTGTGATTAGGCAGCATGTGTCATTCCTCGAGTTCTGTCCTGCGGAGAGGCTTGTTTTTTTGGATACGTTCCAGCTCAAAGCGCGCTGTCGTCCGTTTCGCCGGTGCGTATGCGCACCGTGTGCTCGACCGCCGAGACGAAGATTTTGCCGTCGCCGATTTGGCCGGTTTTGGCCGTGCGGATGATCGCCTCGACAACTTTGTCGACTTCCCCCGACGCGACCACGACCTCGATCTTGATCTTCGGCAGAAAACTCACGGCGTATTCAGCGCCGCGGTAAATTTCCGTATGACCTTTCTGTCGGCCATAGCCTTTGACTTCGGTAACAGTCATCCCCTGCAGACCGAGATCGGTCAGTGCGGAGCGCACTTCCTCGAGTTTGAATGGCTTGATGATTGCCGTTATCAGTTTCATTGATCACCCCTGTGCCCACGCTCACTGAATGGGAAGCTTCCGAGCGAAGCCGGTAACCAACATGGCAAGATGTGTGCCAAAAGGGTTTTGCTGATCAACACATTGTTATAGCAACGTTTTACTGTTTTTGGGCCGATCGGGCTGAAAGCTGGTTTGCCTATTTATTGGGCGGCTCATTGTTTTTTGCGATGACATTGCTGCTTTTCAAGTCATTCCGGCTGGACGCCGCACAATTTCCAGCCGTATCGGCGCCGCTTCGACCCCAAACGGATGGAAGCCATTTTTTCATCACCCAGCGGACCAAAATGCCTAAACCTCGAGCACTCACAAATACTTGTGATACATCGGCCACCCCTGCCTCGAATAGGCCTCACCTGCCATACCTTGCACTTGCGCATGACCCAAGGCAGCTCGTTTAATGGATGCAACGAGAATCACATTGCAAAACCGGGGCAGAGGCAACGATGACGCCAACAACACTGAAATCAATCGCAGGCGGGTTCATGGCGCTTGCGCTGAGCCTACCCGTCGGTGCTGCCCTCGCGGACGGCATGGCAAAGGGCAGCCTGAAGGACGCCCCCGCCGCCGAGGTCAAGCGCGACCTGGTGATCACGGGCAATTTCGCGGGCACGACAGACTACGTTTTCCGCGGTTTCTCGCAATCGGCAGAGAAGCCGACGGTACAGGCTGGCGTCGACCTCGTTTACAAGATGTTTTACGCGGGCCTGTGGGCCTCGGGGATCGATTTCGGTGACGACTTGGGCCGCGATGTCGCTCACGTCGAGATCGACTACTACTTCGGCGTCAAGCCTGTCGTAGGCCGCTTCAACTTCGACCTGGGCGTCATTTACTACACATATCCCCGCGCCCGAGACGGCGCTCCCTTCGCGTTTCGTGAGCTCGATTACGTCGAGCTGAAAGCCGGCGTCAGCACCGAAGCATGGAAGGACGGCACGCTGGGCGTCGTGGTGTTTTACTCGCCGAACTACACGAACGACACCGGTTCGGTCGTGACCATCGAGGGCTCCGTCGCACAAGTTCTCCCGAAAATCCGCGATATCGTGCCGACGTTCAGCGCGCTGATCGGCTATCAGGCGGGTGACGATGCCCGTTTCAATGCTTTGGTCGGAAATGGCGACGACAACTATCTCTACTGGAACGCCGGTGTATCCCTTGGCTTCGGCGATCGCTTCTCGATCGACTTGCGCTACTGGGACACCAATATCAGCAACGCCAATAACTTCTGCTCAGGCGCCACCTTCCAGTGCGACGAACGCTTCGTCGCCACCGCCAAGGTCACGTACTGAATAGCCTCACGACCCATCGACAGGCCAAGCCGGCGCACCCTTGGGTGCGTCGGTTTTTTGTTACGCCGATGCCAAAGCCCTGTGGTTCCCGGCACTCGTTCACGGGCCCCTCCATGCAACGGGATTGTCTTGCGCAAGACCAGTGGGGCCGCTAAACGTACCCCATCAGTCGCCCGGCGCATGCGCCAGCGGCTCGGGCGCGTAGCTCAGCGGTAGAGCCCACCCTTCACACGGGTGGGGTCACAGGTTCAATCCCTGTCGCGCCCACCAGAATTAGCTAGCTAAATCAATGAGGTAATCCCACATCCCGCAGCGCTTTTGTTTTTGCGATTCCCGCTGGGAAGCACATGGGAAGCACCGAAGTGACTCGCGAGAACCGTCTGCGGGCCAAACCAGCATTTTCGCTTTTCCTCTCGCTGGACAACCGCGTGATCGACGGCCAGCATTATGCGCGAGGAGATGCAGGTCGTTTGAGCCGAGGAGTAGGACACGGGTGGAAGCAGGTGGCACCATGGCCGATGATGGCCCGTACATCGACTGGGCCTCTTTTGCCGCCCACATCCAAGCGGAATTGCGTCGATCCAACATCCTGGTTGGCGAACTACCCAATATGGTCAAATTGTACAGGTCTACCGTTTCTGATGCCGCGAACGGCCGACAGTGCAGCGTGGAGGTCTTCATCGCGCTGTGTCTCTGGATGGGAATGCGGCCAAATCGGTTTTTTAGACTGGGGTCAGTGGATCCACACTTCTTCCTGTTCAAGGCTCCAGACAGTGGCACTGCGCCGACTCGCGATATTTCCGAATCTCAGCTTGTGCCGAGCGTTGCTGATTGCGGAAGCAAACCTAGGGTCGCGAGCGATCGACCCGTGCGTCCCAGCAATGAAGTGCGGGGGATTCGGGGCAAACCCCCTAAGATTGGAGGTCCCAGCATAGACTGGACTGCTTTTGCAGAATATCTTCGCGGGCGGATGCATCGCTTCAATATCAGTTTGCGAGAACTGCAACGATTGAGCGGCGTGCATTATTCGACGCTGTCACGGGTGGTGAACGGCAAGCAGTGCTTAGCCGTTACTTACTTGACCTTGTGCGCGTGGATGATGCTGGAACCGACCAAATTTTATCGGGGTGGTTCGCCATGAGCACCGCGCAGCGGGGGCGACTATCTGATGGCGGCGGTAGTCTGGCGTCGAGGGTGTCGGACGAACGGTGTGGACACCGATCCGGTTCGGTCGAGAACGAAAACGAAGTCGTGACTTCGCTTCACGGATGATCATCTCCGGCCAAGCCGGAGAATTCATTGAACAGCGTGTCAAATGCCGATTTCAAATTGAGCGTACCCGGACAGAACTTCTTCTTTTCAAGCAGATATGGACGCAACGATCTTGCCGCAAGTGTTCATGGCTTGCCGACAGGCTCCCCAGGCGATGTTGCAGATAAATCTCAGG
>JANOHP010000137.1:0-22907 GCA_031406575.1 Hyphomicrobiales bacterium | reverse complement strand
CGCGACAGGCTCGCGGCGTGGCACTCGAGCCTTCGACCTTTGATCCACTTGCAATGCATGAGCATGTCCCATGATCACCGCTGCGCAGATGCGGGCTGCCCGCGCAATTCTGGGTATCGACCAGAAGAAACTGGCCGATTTGGCAGACGTTTCTCTGCCCACGATTCAGCGGATGGAAGCCAGTTCCGGCAATGTGCGCGGCATCATCGATACGTTGATGAAAGTCGTCGACGCGCTCGATAAAGCCGGTGTCGAACTGATCAGCGCCAACGCGCCGAGTACCGGCAACGGGCGTGGTGTTCGTTTCAAGGTCACGATCAGCGACGAAATTTGATGACACGTGTCGCATTCGGTCTACGGCGAGTGCCCTGACACTGCCCTCTACTCTTTCGCCTGACCCTTATTCCTAGTCGGCTCTGACGAGATGATCCAACTTTGATTACTGGGCGCATTGCCATCGGATGGCTTGGCAATACCGACGCGGCGCGCGTTCATAGCCCGCCTCGAGCCGAGTTTCGCGCGCAATCCCCTGAGCGACCGAATTCATCCTCGCCTTCACAGACCTCCATCACACACACCCCGGCGGTGGCGCGACCCCCGATGCGGTGTTACGCTTCCCCGTCATTGTGTCTCGCACATGGGGAGTGGCTGCCATGAGTCTCGGCGTCGAGCTCGATTGCCTCGAAGGCATCCGCGTCGTGGATTTCACCCAATTCGAAGCGGGGCCGTCGTGTACCGAATCCCTCGCCTGGCTCGGCGCCGAGGTGGTGAAAGTCGAAAATCCGGGCCTCGGCGATCCCGGTCGCCGCCTGCAGAAAGGCAAGCCCGACAGCGATCCCTGGTATTTCCACCAGTACAACGCCAACAAGAAATCAATCACGCTCAATCTGAAATCGCCGCGCGGTCTCGAGATCGTGCGCGAGCTGCTGAAAAAAGCCGATGTCGTGGTCGAGAACATGGCGCCGGGCACGATCGAGCGTTTGGGGCTTGGCTACGACGACGTCAAGAAAATCAATCCCGGCATCATCTATTGCCAAATCAAGGGTTTTGGCACCGGCAGCCCCTACGAAAAGAGCCTCGCCTTCGACATGATCGCCCAGGCAGCCGGCGGCACCATCAGCGTCACGGGTGATGCCGATCGCCCTCCGGTCAAGCCGGGTCCGTCCCTTGGCGATACGGGCACCGGCATGCTGATGGCGATCAGTATTCTCGGCGCCCTCTACAAACGCGCCAAGACCGGTCAAGGCCGCCGTCTGCAAGTGGCCATGCAGGACGCGATGATCCACTACATGCGCGTGCCGTTCTCGCGCACGCAGCTCACTGGCAAGCCCGTGCTGCGCGATGGCACCAGCCGCTCGACGCCGGGCGGATTGACGCCGAACGCCCTCTACCCGTGCAAACCCGGTGGGCCCAACGATTACGTCTACGTCTTCTGCAGCCGTGCCAACCCCGAACACTGGCAACGCCTGCTGAAAGTGATGGGTCGCCAAGATCTCGAGGGCGATCCGCGTTACGACACCCAGGACGCACGCGCCCAGCACTCGGCCGAGGTCGACGAAATCATCGCCACGTGGACCCGCAAACACACCAAAGAAGAGGCGATGACACTCATCGGCGCTGCCAGCGTGCCGGCCGGCGCCGTGTTCGACACGCTGGAGCTTCTGAACGATCCCTCGTTCGCCGAGCGCGGCATCATGCAGACCATCGACCACCCCACCACCGGCAAAGTGAAAATGCCGGCCTGGCCCGTCCGCTTCGACGGCGATCCCCCGAAAGTGAAACCCTCACCCCTGCTGGGCGAACACGTCGACGACGTGCTCGGCTCGTGGTTGGGCATGGGTGCCAAAGACGTCGCGGCTCTGCGGCAAGAGGGAATTGTCTGACAGCGGGACGCTGCGGTTGCTCTGATCAGTCGGCGCCAGTCGATACCCGGCGCCATCGCGTGGGCGCCCGTGACCTGCCGCTTCACACCGTCAAATAGCGTGAGCGGATGCTCGCCTCGTCGGCGCGGAAGCGTATTGGGTCTGCCGAGTAGACGATGCGGCCCTTGACCATGATGTGCAGCTCGTCGGCGACGGCTTCGGCGAGCTTCATGTTCTGCTCGATCAGCAGGATCGTGACGCCGGCGTCGCGCAGTAGACCGATGATGCGGGCGAGTTCGCGCACCACGAGAGGCGCCAAGCCCTGACTCGGTTCATCCAGAAGCAGCACCTTGGGGTCGCTGATCAGCGCGCGGGCGATGGCCAGCATCTGCTGTTCGCCGCCCGACAACTGCGACCCGCTGTTGGCTTGGCGTTCCGCGAGTGAGGGAAACAGGTGCAGCAAGCGTTCGAGCGGCCAGGCTTTGGCCGGCCTGCGCTCCGCCACGCGGATGTTTTCGATGACCGTCAAGTCGGGGAAAATCAGCCGTCCCTCCGGCACGTAGGCGACGCCGGCACGGGCCACCAGATGCGGCGCGCGACCTGCGATATCCGCGCCTTCCAGAACGATACGCCCACTGGTCGGCGCCACGAGTCCCATGACGGTCTTGACAGTCGTGGTCTTGCCGACGCCGTTGCGACCGAGGATAGCGCCGACGCGCCCCTTCGGCAGATCGAGATCGACGCCCTGCAGAATGTGGCTTGCACCGTAATGCGTGTTGAGGCCCTCGATCTTCAGCATCTATTCCATGCCCCCGAGGTAGGCCTCTTGCACACGCGCATCGGCCTTGATGGCCTGCGGCGTGCCGTCGGCGATGACGGCGCCCCGGTGCAGCACGGTGATTTTGTCGGCGAGGCGGAACACGACCTCCATGTCGTGCTCCACCAGCAGGACCGTCACACGCGAGGCGGTGAAAAAGCGCGCCAGCGTCTCGACCGCTTGCGCCGTTTCCTCGACGGAAAGTCCCTGCGTCGGCTCGTCCAGAAACAGCAGTTTGGGCTCCTGCGCCATGGCCATCGCCACCTCGAGCAAGCGCTGATCACCGTGACTGAGCAGACCCGCCGGGCGATCGGCGACATCGGTGAGGCCCAGTTGCTCTATGGCGGCGTCCCCCTGGCGACGCGCGCGCGTAAACACGTCGCCGCTACCGAAGGGTCGCCAGCGGTTCGGGTGGCGCGCCTGGGCTGCCAGCATGGCGTTCTCGCGGGCGCTGATTTCGGGAAACAGCGAGGTGAGTTGGAAGGTGCGTGACATCCCTTTTTGGCACAGCGCGTGGGCGGGGAGACCGGTCACGTCTTCGCCAGCGAACTGCACCCGGCCACTGGTCGGCTTCACGATGCCGGTGATCAGATGGAACAGTGTCGTCTTGCCAGCGCCGTTCGGGCCGATCACAGCACGCACATCGCCGCTTGCGACGCGCATGGAGACGTTGTCGACCGCGACGAGTGCGCCGTAGGCCTTGGTCAACCCGTCGATGGAGAGCAATGCCGGAGCGCCGACGTCCGACACTGCGGCCGATGCAGTCGTTGCGGTGTCAGACATGACGCGGCGCTCCCACGTCGGCGCTCTTGCCGCGCCCTATCCACCCCTTGGCGAGACCGAAGATGCCTTCCGGCGCAAACAACACGAAGCCGATGAAGATCAACCCGAAGAACAAAGCCCAGGCCTCGGTGTAGGACGAGAGCTTGTGCTCGAGCGTCATGAAGAATGCGGCCCCCAGGATGGGCCCGATCAAGGTGCCTGAGCCGCCGACGATGACCATGATCAGAACCTGCCCCGACAGCAGCCAGAACAGCAGCTCGGTGTTGGCGAACCCGGCAAACGGCGCATAGAGTGCACCCGCCAGACCGCCCAACGTGTAGGATATGGCGACGACGGCGATCTTGTAGAGACGCGTGTCGTAGCCCAGCGACAGCGTCTTGGGCTCGTTCTCGCGAATGCCGCGCAGCACCGCGCCGAACGGCGAGCGCACCAGCTCGCGACACAGCAGATACGACCCGAAGAGACACGCGAGCGAGAAGTAGTAAAATCCGGTTTTGGTCGTCAGGAACGTCAACCCCATCGGGCCTGCCCGTCGCGGAATGCCCGCCAACCCATCCGTACCGCCGGTCACCGACGTCCACTTGAAGGCGATGGCGTAGAGCAACTGCGCGAAGGCCAGCGTCAGCATCGAAAACGACACACCCGTCGCCAGCGTACACACCCAACCGACGCCGATGGCGACGACGCCCGTCATCAGCGCGGCGAGGATGACGGCAAAGGGCAGCGGCAACGAGGAGTTCAACAAGAGGTAACCGGAGGCATAGGCCCCGAGCCCGTAAGCGGCGGCGTGCCCGAAGGAGACCAGCCGCGTGTACCCGACCATCAGATCGAGGCTCATGGCGAACAGGCCGAGGATGACGAGTTCGGTCAGCAGCGTCATGGCAAACAGCGGCAGCCCGAGCGGCGCCAGAAGCAGCGCAACCAGGACAGCGGCTCCGGTGAGGCGCGAGAGCGTCATGAGTTCAAGCCTCTCTTCCGAGCAGGCCACCCGGTCGCACGATCAGGATCATCAACATGATGAGGTAGAGAAAGGCGAGCGCCAGATCCGGGTAGTAGTAGTTGCCGAACACCTGCACGAACGCGACCAGCAGCGCGCCGATCAAAGAGCCGACAAAACTCCCCATGCCCCCGATGATGACGATCACGAAGGCATCGATGATCACCGACGACGCCATGCCGTGCGCGGCCGTCAACAGCGGCGCCGACAACACGCCGCCCAAGGCCGCCAGTCCGCACCCGATGCCGAACACGGCCGAGCGCACGAGCGTCACGTCGACGCCCAAAGCGTGCACCATCTCCGCATTCTGCGATGTGGCGCGAATGAGGAGCCCCAGGCGCGTGCGTTCCAGGACTTGCCACATGACGACGGCCATGACGATGCCGAACCCCGCCAGAAACAGACGATAGGTCGGGAACGGCTCGCCCATCAGAAACACGATGCCCGACAGCAACGCAGGCGGCGGCACTTGCAGCGCATCGGGACCCCAAATCAGGCGCACCACATCCCCGACGATGAGCGCCAGACCGAACGTCACCATCAGGAACGCATGCGCGTCGCGCTTGTAGAGCCGGCGCAGAATGACGAACTCGAACGCCGTCCCGATGAGTCCCACGACCACCGGCGCCGCGATCATCGCCAACCAGTAGCTGCCGGTTTTGTGCACGATCGAATAGCCCACGAACGCGCCGAGCATGAAGAGCGTGCCGTGCGCGAAATTGACGATGCGCATGATCCCGAAAATCAACGTCAGCCCGACGCCCAGAAAGAACAACAACGCCGCCTGTGACAGCGCATTGACCGACTGGTTGATCAGGAAAGCGAAGGTGTTCATGAGCAGCGGCCGGGCCCGGGGCGGTAAGATGCGATTGTAGCTGAATGGTGCGGGCCGCAACGCACGAGCCACATCGCGTCCGATGTCGCCCACACGACGGTGCCTCGCATCGACCAGAACCTTTTCATCGGGGCGCGCGGGCAATCGGCAGCCCGCATCAAGTCGGACCGGGACACGCGACGTGTCACCTGCCCCCCTCGACAGGCTCTCAGTCCGTCAGTCGTCGTAGGTCATCTTGTTGCACGGCGGCGTCACGCGATCGGCGGGCATCGTCGAGATGACTTCCGGTATCGGGTGCGAGAAACCTTCCCGCTTCACCACCTTCACCATGAAGCCTTGTTGCACACCCTGGTGGTCACACTTCCTGATGTGCACCTTGCCCTTGATGTTGTCGATCGTGAGGTCTTCGAGGGCCGGGCGCAGCTTGTCGGCGTCGATGCTGCCGGCCTTGGCGATGCCCGCTTCGAACACCTTCTGGCACTGCCACTGCTCACCCTCGAACGTATCGGGGACGAGGCCGTTGTATTCCTTCTTCCACAGCTCGACGAATTCCTTGTTGATGGGATTGTCGATGGTGAAGGCATAGCGGGCCGAGCCGACGAGGCCGACGGCCGCATCACCCACGGCGCGCATTGCCGAGAGTTCGATCTGTTCGGTGAACATCGTGACCTTGGCGGGCAACTGATACTGCTGCGCCTGCGAGAGGAACGCATTGTTGTCGTCGCCCGCGAGCACGAGAAAGACGCCATCGGCGCCCGACTGACGGATCTTGGTGATGTAGGTGGAATAATCGCGCGTGCCGGTCGGGGCGAACACCTTGCCGAGGAACTCCTTGCCGATCCGCTTCATCTCGTTTTCGAAAACCTGGATGCTGTTGTGTCCCCAGGCGTAGTCGAGGCCGATCGCATACATCTTCTGGAGTTTGGACTCCTTGAGGTAGAGCGACACGGCGCGCGTCCCCATCGGCCCAGACGTATTGGCGCGGAAGAAGTTCGGCACGAAGCTCTCAGCCGTGAGGCGACCGTCGCCGTTGTCGGAGGAGATGAAAATTGAATTCCACTCGGCGAGTTTGGGAACAATCGCCAGCGCCTCGGACGACAGCGTAATGCCGGTGAACAGGCGGCAATCGTGCCGCTCGACCATTTCCTGAGCCTTGCGCACGCACGTGGCCGGATTGCCGACGGTGTCTTCGATCAGCAGCTCGATTTTCTTGCCGAGCCAGCCACCTTTTTCATTCTGCACCTTGGCGTAGAGTTCCGCCCCGCGCTTCTGCTGCTGGCCGACCGAACCCAGGGGACCTGTCAAAGCCAACGGCATGCCGAGCTTGATCGTGCTACCCGCCTGCGCTTGCGCGCTCGTCCAGATGAACGGTGAGGCGACGGCGGCGCCCGTCACCGCCAATGCGCCGCGACGCGTGTGTGTGCGTGTGGTCATACGTTCACTCCCCTGCGAGTCGGCTTGCTTTTTGATGATCCGTTGCCTCGCACGCTATCTGTGTGTCGAACCACTGGCAACAGGTCTCGACGCGCGAACCTGCCATCACCCGCATCAGCGAGATGACTCTGCGCCGACACTGGGTTTTGGACGACCGGAGGCCTGCGCGCCTCGACGGCATCGTCGGCTCGGGTGTGGATCTGTGTCTTTGGATACGTCTTACAGGCGCTCTGCGACCGACAAATTGTCGTTTGCGCTGCAGCAGGTAGCTGTTGGCGGGACGGGGCGCGGCCGCGCTCAGGCAGCTTTCGACGAGCAGCGACAGAGCGCCACCACGAGGTTCGCCATCGTGCGCAACGCGCAGGTCCCTCGGCACCGAAGCCAAAGCCCCTTCCCCGGACTGGCCAAAGCCGCTAAGAGACGCCATCTCATCCCGCAGCCGGCACGGCGCAACGTCCATTCCACGGGGCTCTGCCACGGTTCGCTGCCCACCTCAGCCCGACGGAGAACATCGGTGTCCAAGATCATTGCAAGCGAGGTCCGCAAGGGCAACGTGCTGGAAATCGACGGCGCGCTGTGCACCGTGATCAAGGCCGAGAGCATCCGTCCCGGCAAAGGCACGCCCACCACCCACATCGATGCGCGCCGCATCTCCGACGGCGTCAAGATCGTCAAAAGCTACCGCACGACGGAATCGGTGGAGCGCGCCTACTTGGACGAGCGTAAATACGACTATCTCTACGAAGACGACATGGGCTTCAACTTCATGCAGCCAGAGTCCTTCGAGCAGATTTCGATTTCCAAGGAGCTGATCGGCGACCAGTCGATCTGGTTGCAGGAGAACATGGCCTGCAGTGTGCAGCTGTTCGACGGCATGCCGGTCGCGATCGAACTGCCACCCCGCGTCACGCTGGAAATCGTCGAGGCCGATCCCGTGGTGAAGGGCCAGACCGCGTCGTCGTCCTACAAGCCCGCCAAGCTGTCGAACGGCGCGCGTGTCATGGTGCCCCCCCACATCGGGGCCGGCACCCGCGTCGTTGTGCGCACCGAAGACGGCGAATACGTCGAGCGCTCGCGGGACTAACAGGACGCACGGCGTCGGACACCAACTTCGCGAGGCACCACCATGAGCGACGATGCCGTACTCTTCGAAAACAAGGGCGACGGCATTGTCGTCGTGACGCTGAACGATCCCAAAACGCGCAATGCGCTGACCGATCCCGTCATCGATGGCATCGTCGCGGCGTGTGCACGCATCAACGCCGACACCAGCGTGTCCTGCATGATCTTGACAGGCTCTGGCGAAGGCTTTTCGTCGGGCGGCAACGTCAAGGAAATGCACGCCAAGAAGGGCCTGTTCGGCGGCTCGCCCGTCGATATGCGACGCGCCTACCAGCACGGCATCCACAAGATCCCCAAGGCGCTGTACGATCTCGAGGTGCCCTCGATCTGCGCGGTGAACGGCGCAGCCATCGGCGCCGGCTGCGACACCACCCTGATGTGCGACATTCGTATCGCCGGCCGCAAGGCCCAGTTCGCCGAAAGCTTCCTGCGCGTGGGACTCGTGTCGGGTGACGGTGGCGCGTGGTTCCTGCCGCGCGTGGTCGGCCTGTCGCGCGCCTACGAAATGACGCTGACCGGCGACGTGATCGACGCCGACAAAGCCGAACGCTGGGGCATCGTCTCCAAGGTCGTCGACGACGACAAGCTCATGGACGAAGCGCTGGCGCTCGCCAAACGCATCGCCGCCTTCCCGCCCCACTCGATCCGCCTCAACAAGCGCCTGCTGCGCGAGTCGCAAGGGGTGAGCTTGCCCGTCGCCCTCGAAATGGCCTCCGCCATGCAGGCGCTGGCGCAATCGACGACAGACCAGCACGAAGCAGTCTCGGCCATGCTCGACAAACGGAAGCCGCAGTTCAAGGGGCAGTGACCGCGCAAAACGTTGCGGCGGCAAAAGATCAGGAACGCATATCCAATGGGCGTCGCTGAAGCAATGTTCGATGCGCTCGTTCTGGGGTCCGTGCCCGCTTACCCGGTCTTGCAGCTGTTTGCCTGGTATCGATTGCGCGGCGGCTGGCGGTTGGCCGCGATCCTACCGCTGCTGATCATGAGCCCGGCCATGGTGATCTCAGCGGCGATGTTCGTGCAGGGGTCCATTCACTGGCCGATGTTTCTGATCCTGGCCGCGCTACCGAGCGTCGTCTATTTACTCCTCGTCTTGTTTTTCGGGGAACGTAGCCAGAGGGCCGAGCGGGCCTATTACGAAGGCGCCCGTTAATCCTGATCGCGCCGACTTATCCCCGCGCGCCGAACCCGCCGTTTAATCCGTGCTTCGATGGTGATCGGAGCCGGAAAAAGCCATGCGCGTTGTCGATGTCACCCTGAAGCTACTCGGGCTCACCGACGCCCTCTCTAAATTGCAGAGCGTGATTGCCAGTGCCGGCGACACGCGGCGCGAGCGCATCGCACGCTATGCCTGCGAGATCGCCGCAACGCTGGCGAGGGCCGCAACGGCGTTCGAAACGCTCGAGGCGAAACCGGGCGACCTCGCCGCCCTGCGCATCGCGGTGCGCGAATTCGGGCGCCTGCGTGGGTACGTGGAAAACATCACCGATACGCTGAACGGGCGTATCGATGGGCGCCGTCTCGCCGGCATCAAGCGCCGCCTCGAAAGCATCGCATCGGAAGGCCTGATCGTGGAGAGTCTCGGCCACGTCGATCCGGGCCGCATCGAACGCCTGGCCGCAGCCGAGGGCTATTTCCGCGCCCTGGCCGACAGCGCCCGCACGTGAGCCCGCCCCCGCGCGTCAACGCTGCGTCCTGTTCAACAATCGCACGCGGGCTGCCGCCACCCGCCGCTTCGCCGCCTCGAGCCATTCGCGTTTGCGGTTGCGACGCACGATGTCGCCCTCGCGCGCGCCAAACAACCAGGAGCGCACGCCGCGACGGCCCGCATCCATGGCCACGTCCGCTGCCGAGGCCCGCGTCGACGACGGCGCGGACAGCGCATTGGGAAGCCGGGTCCGCTCGTCCGGCGGCGCCGGAGACAGCGCCGAGGCGGGTGCAGCTGGAACGGCTGGGATCATCAGTTCGATCAGCTTGTCGATGCGCCCGTTGATGCCACCCAAATCCGTTGTCACCGCATGCCGCCAGTCCGTCACGGCCGAGGCCAACGTGTGCTGGTTCTCGGCGAGCCGCACGATCGCATCCTGCATCTCCTGCAGTTCGCGGTCGCGCATCTGGCTCGCGGTATCGTTCGCGGAAACGGCTGTTTTCGTCATCTCTTCGACAGCCACCAGTCGTTCGCCGGTAAGGTGAAGTTGCTGCGTCGTCTCCGTGAAGCGCGTCGCGAGCTGCTGGGTCAATTCCGCCAGTTTAGCGCCGAGGGGTGGTTCGAGCTTGCCCGCCTGCTGCGAAATCAGCGTTTCCACCGCACCGACGCGCTCGATGATCTGGCCACCGACACTGGCGCTCTCCTCGAGGCGGTGGCCGAGCAAGGTTTCAATTCCCTTCAACCGATCGCTCAGCTTCTGCAACGCTTCCGCCTCGCGCGGAGATCGCTGCTGCGTTGCCGCCACGACAACACCGACGCGCTCACCCAGCTCGGTGCTCATACGCGCCGTCTCGCCGAACCCGGTCCGAATCGTGCGCTCGAGACCAGAGACCCGCTCGACGAGCGCCTTGTGCTGCGGCTCGGCAGTCGACGTGGGCGCCTTGACCAGCATCTCGATCGTCGACAGCTGGTCGATCAGCGCCGTCCAGCGGTTGCCGCCTTCCTGGATGCGCCCCTCGAGCGCCTCCTCGATGGCGGAGAGGCGGCTCAGCACGGCCTCGTCGGATTGATCGCCGCGTTCAGCGACGACCGCTTCCAACGCCTGCAGCCGCTGTGTGAGGGCGGCCCAATTGCGCGCGCCCTGGCCCAGTCCGCTGTGCACCGCCTTTTCCAGCGCGCGCATGCTTTCGATAACGACAGACTGGTCGCGCGGCTCATCGTGGCTATTTTCACCACGACGCCCGCCGACGTCGCGTCGAAAATCGCGCAGGAACTGCGAAAACAAGCGCCGCTCATCGGCAAGCCCGGGATCCAGCGTTTCGAAGGTGGCCTCGCTGGACACAGCGCCCGACGGCCGCTGCTGCCACTGCGGCGTCGCGCGGCGCAGCAGGGCGACAGCGGGAACGTTGCGTGCATGTTGCAGCGTCGCCCACACCACGTCGTCGACCGACGCTGTTCGCCCCCGACGCTCGGCGCTGTCGGATGCGCGTTGCAACACCGTCTCGAGATCGAGGGATCGCAGTGGCGCGCCCCCTTTGCTGCCCCGACCCGTCGAAAGGTCGCTGGCGACCAGACTGGCGCTGTCGCGCCGAAGCTGACCCTCGCGCACGCCGTTCGCCTCCAAGAGCAGCGCCGCCGCATCGACCCGCGTCAGGGCATGAACGAGGTGCTCCAGACCCACCTCGGCAGCGCCATGCGCGACAGCCAAGTCGAACGCGTAATTGCAACATTGCAGAACGAGCTCATCCACCCAGATCGGCTCGGATGCCTGAACGGTGCGCCCGCCTTTGGCTTGACTGCCGTTGGGCGCCGCAACGGGATCGGTCTCGCGCGCCATGCGCTGTTGGGGCACACGCAAGTCCAGGTCTTCGCCCTTGTAAGGCATTGCAATCCAACTCCTTGCACGCACGTTGGTTTGCCACAGCGTAGATGGTTCTTACGAGAATTTCGAGGCCTTCGGCGGCGGTGCGGCCATGCGGCCGAGTGCGCGAGTCGGCCTCAGAGCAAGCGTCCTTGTACCGGTTCTGGAGGATCTTCCGGGTCGACGTCCCGGTTGCCCCTCGTTTCTGGAGTTGCCTCCAGACGCACGATTTCCAGCATGTCGTCGGGCGCCGGGCGCAGCAAGGACATCACGTCGACCGCACTGCCCGAACGACAATCGAGCCACGCTGCATAATCGCCCGGCGCCACGATCACCGGCATGCGCTCATGAATGGCGCGAACGGTCGTGTTGGCTGCGGTGGTCAGAATGGCCATCGTCTCGATCTCGCTGCCGTCAGCGCCCAGCCAATGCTCCCAAATGCCGGCAAATGCGATCGGCCCTGCCTGACGCGGCCGCACCAGATGGGGAACGCGGGCGCCCTTGGGACCACTCCACTCTGTGAACGCATCGGCGGGCACCAGACACCGCCGATGCCGCAGTCCGCCCCGAAACGACGGCTTGTCCGCGGCCGTCTCTGCGCGCGCGTTGATGATCGTGGCGAACGTCTGCGGCTCCTTCACCCACGAGGGGATCAACCCCCAGCGCACCAGCACCAGTTCGGGCACGCCGCCCCAGTCGTGCCGCACGATCCCCACCGGCTCCGTCGGGCGTACGACGGTCCGTGGCGGAAACGGCTCGAACGCTTTCGCGCCGAAATGCGCGCGCACGGCCTGCGGCGGTGAGGTCAGTGAATAACGGGCGCACATGGCAGCGTCATCGGGTGTGTTCCAGGAGCCGCACGCGATCCCCGTTCCGCGTCCGAATCTGTGGACGGGCGCGCGGATCGGTTGCGAAGAACAAAAATAGAACTTAGTGTGTATCGACTCGATTGACGGACGGCGAGGGTGACGTGGCGTTCAAGTTCATACATACGGCCGACTGGCAGATCGGCAAGCGGTTTGGGCGATTTCCAGCAGAAAAGGCGACGCTGCTCAATCAGGCGCGCATGGATGCCATTCAACGCATCGCGACTGAGGCGCAAGCCCATGGCGCGCGTCACGTTCTGATCGCCGGCGACATCTTCGACAGTGAAACGCTCCCCGACGAGCTGGGGCAGAGAACGCTCACGCGCTTGTCGATGCACAAGAGGGTGGTGTGGCATCTGCTGCCCGGCAATCACGACCCCGCCAGACCCGGCGGCTTGTGGGGCGCGTTGACGCGCAATCTTCCCGGCAACGTTCACCTGCACCTGGAACCCCGCTCCGTCGACCTCGAGCCGGGTGTCGTGCTGCTGACAGCCCCGCTCGCCGCCAAGTCGACCACCGTTGATCCGACCGCCTGGATGGATGCCACCCCCTCGCCTGCCGGCACCATCCGCATCGGACTGGCGCACGGCTCGGTCCAGGGTTTCGGCAGCTTGGGCGAAGCCGCCGTCCCGATCGATCCGGCGCGCGCGCGGTCGGCCCATCTCGACTATCTGGCGCTTGGCGATTGGCATGGCACCAAGCAGATTGGCCCGGCCACTTGGTACGCCGGCACACCCGAGCCCGACAGCTTCACGGACAATGGCCCCGGCAACATCCTCGTCGTCGATATCCCTGGCGCGGGATCACAGCCTACGGTCACGCCCGTTTCCACCGCCACCTACCGCTGGCTCGCCCGCCGCGTTCTCATGACCCGCCTCGAGGACATCGAGCCGCTGATCGCCGAACTCGATCGCCTCGGCCCGGCCACCTCGCACCACGTCCTCGACCTGTCCGTCGAGGGTCGCTTGCCGGTTGCCGCGCGAGCGATGCTGGAGCAAAATCTCAGCCGGCTGGCGCTGCGATTGTTCCACGTCCGCACCGACTATGCGCGGTTGCGGTGGGCCGCTGGTGTGGCTGACCTCGAGGCGCTGCCCGCTGGCGCGCTACGCACCGTCGCCGAGCGCCTGACGAAGGCCGCCGAAGAGGATGGACCTGACGCCCGCGTCGCTGCCGACGCCCTGAGCCGCCTCTTCGCCTTCGATGCCGCCCTCGGCGCGGAGGGCACCCCATGAAAATCACCGCGATCCGCATGGCGGAGTTCAGGAAGTTCCGAGCACCAATTGCGCTCGAGGGGTTGTCGGGTGGCCTCGATATTTTATCCGGCCCCAATGAACTGGGCAAATCGACAATCCTCACCGCCGCGACTTACGCGCTCACGATCAAATTCAATGCGACGGGCAATATCATCGAGGGGATGAAACCGTATAGCGGGGGCACGCCTACAGTGGAGATGGATTTCCAGTGCGATGGTCGGCACTGGCGACTTCTCAAGCGCTGGTCAACGTCAGCTCAAAAGCACGCTGAATTGCAGGACCTGAGTGAGGGTGGACGATTATTTCACGGCGTAGACGCGGAAGAGGAGCTGGCCAAACTACTCGCGAACAGGGGCGGCGCAGGTCAGGTTCCCCTGCTCTGGGTGAAACAGACCGAGTCCGTCGAATTGGATGTTGTCCCCACTAAATCGCGTGGATTGCTCGACACCGCCCTCGCGGGCGAAGTGGCCGCCATGACCGGCAGCGACCGCGCGCGGCTGGTTCGGCAGCGCGTACAAGCCGAACTCGATGACCTCGAAACAGGCAAGTATAAGCGCCCACGGTCGGCATACCTCGCCGCAATCACCGAAGCCAAAGCAAAAGCCGACACCCTCACCGAAGCGCGCGCCAAGCTCGACCGGCTCGAGGATCAGCTTCGGCTGCTCGCCACCACACGCGAGCGCGAGCGGGCCATCGCCGATCCGGTTGCCAGCGCTGCCCGTCAAGGCGCCCTCGAGCGCGCGCGCGATGCGCTGGCCGCCGGGCAGCGGGCGAAGGCATTCACCGATCAGGCCGCCCACGAACGGCGTATGGCGCAATCGCGCCACACGCTGGCGCAGCGCGACCACGCCGCGCTCGAAACAACCCTCGCGCAACTCGCCGACCTCGATCGGCTCGATGCTGCAGACGCGGGCGAAGCCATCGACGCTGCGACTGCCCAAGCTGGTCTGATCGCCGAGAGCGCGACCCACCAGCACGACGCCGAGGCTCTGAGCGCGACGATCACGGCGCTGCAAACCGAGCACGCGCAGGCTGTCACCGCCCACCACCAAGCCGCCGCACGCAGTCGCCTGCCACAGATCGCCGCCCGCCTCGAGTCCGCCCGCGCCGCCGCCCAGCGTGGTGCCGACCTGACGGCCGAGGTGTCGACCCTGCGTGCCACGGCAGCCGACTTGGAAACGGCACGTCACGAAGCCGCAACCCTGCGCAATTTGGAAACCCGCCTTTCGGCAGCCGCAGCCGTGATCACCCTCGATTATGCCGCTGGCGCCGTCGGTCGCATTCGTGTCGGCGGACGCGATTTGGCAGATGGTGACACCCTGGCCGCCGACCGCGCGCTGGTCCTCGACATCGAGGGCATCGGCACGCTCACAGTCCGGCCGGGCGGCGGCGAGGCCACCGAGGACACCGCCCGCCTGCGCGATGTGCACCGCGGCGCGTTGGAGCGCTTGTGCGCCGCAGCCGCCGTCACCGGCCTCGCCGACTTCGAGGCGCGCGTTGCCACCCGTCGTCGGCTCGAGGCGGAGCTGAGCGAAGTCCGCGCCCGCTTGCAAGGGTTGGCGCCAGAGGGCATTACTGCTCTCGAAACAAGCTATGCCGACGCTCGGACCGAGGCCGGCGAAGCCCCCACTACCCCCACCCGTCCCCTCACGCAGATCGACACGGAGTTGAATTCTGCGCGCGCAACCCAGAAGAACCTCGCCGCAGCGATAACAAAAATGTCCGGCGCCATCGCCCGCCTGCGCGAGGCGGATGCCGGTCGTGCCGCTCGCCTCCGCGAACGCGCGCTGCAACGCGAGCAACTCACGACAACGCTGCCCCCCGCCCCAGAGCGCGCCACCCGCCGCTCCGAACTCGCCCTGGCCCTGACCGAGGCCGAGACGGCCGCCAACGACGCGGCCCGCACGCACTCCGCCTGGCTCGCCAGCGCACCCGACGACGCAGCCCTCGCGAGGCTTACGGCCGACGTTGCCACCGCGCAGGATGCCATCGACCGAGCGAGCCGCGAGGTGCAGGAGCTGAACAGGATTATCGACCGCGCCGAAGGCCTACTGGTCGGCCTGCGCAATGAAGATATCGCCAGCGTGGTGGCCGAACTCACCGACGAGGTCGCGGAGGCCGACGCCGTCGTGCGCCGCTTCGAGGTGGAGGTGGCCGCCCTGCGACGTCTCGAGCAGGAACTCGCCAGCGAAGCTGCCTCGAGCGAGGCGCAGTTCCTGGAGCCGATCAAGGCGCGCTTTTTTCCCTACCTCCACCTACTGTTTCCCGGCGCCGACGCCCAGGTCGATGCCACCTTCGGCCTGCGCGAACTCGCCCGCAGCGGCGCCACCGAGCACCTGGATCGCCTGAGCGACGGCACCCGCGAGCAGATCGCGGTCCTCGCCCGCCTCGCCTTCGCGCGCCTTTTGGCCGACAGCGGGCGGGGCGCTCCAGTCATCCTCGACGACGCCCTCGTCTTCGCCGACGACGACCGCATGCTGCGCCTCTTCCGTGCCCTCGAGGAGGCCGCCAACTGGCATCAGGTCATCGTTCTGACCTGCCACGAAAAGAGCTTCGCAGACCTTGCCGGTCATCGCGTGACCCTGCAAGCCTGGGAGCGGGTCGCGGCTTGAGGCATCGCACGCTTTGATACCACGACGACACGCATCGGCCGCCTCACACCGCGCACATCGACAGGCGCCGCGTCGGCACGGCGGCTTGGCTCAAGGTCGCCGCAATCGCTTCGACGCCGCCGTCGACGACTTCGTCCCAGTCGAGCCGGCAACAGCCGAGCGGGCCCCGATTGGCATAGCGCTCGTTGACGAGGCTCGCGGGCAGGTGGATGAATCCGCTACGCGCTGGTATCGGCGACGCCCGCGCAATTTCCTGCGCGCGATAGAGCAGCGCGTTGCACAAGTAGGCCCCTGCATCGCGCGACACGATGGCTGGAATCCCGCGTCGCCGCAGGCGTTCGACGATGTGTGCGGCGGGCAACGTCGACGGCAGAAACTCAGGTCCCCAGGGCGACACGCGGGGGCCGTTCGGAAGCAACCCAGCCGCGTCCTGGGTCGGGGCGCAGACGTTGCGCCCGCGCGCTTCGATCTCGAAACCTTTGGCTCGCCCCGCCACACCGAAATGGATAGCCGCCGCTGGTTGCAACTCCCGATAGAGATCGGCGACCCGCGCCAATCCCGATGACCACTCCGTCGGCAGGATGTGGCACGCGATCCGCACGCCGGGAAACGCCTTGGCTGCGGCCTGCGCGATGCGCGGCACGAGGACCGCCGTCGCATTCGCCGGCACGTTGGGAAACGGCCCGAACCCCGTCAGCAACAGTGTCGGTCGATGGGCGTTCATCATCCAGCCGCCCCGAGCGCCAACAGTTCGTCGACGGCGAATGCCGCCGTCATGTGTCCTGCTTCCACCTCCGCTTCCAGACGCGGCAGCGCATCGGCGATGGCCGGTGCCGCCATCAACCGTTGCAGCAGGCGATCCGACACCATCTCACGCATCCACCCGACCGCTTGGCGGCTGCGCCGTGCGGCCAGCTCGCCGGTGCCTGTCATGATGCGCCGGTGCTCTTCGATCTTGGCCCACAGCGCGTCGAGCCCGCGATTGTCGAGCCCCGAAATCGTCACGACGGGCGGCTGCCAGCTCGGCGAAGCGGGTGTCAAAATATTCAGCGCACCTTGATACTCGGCCGCCGCCCGCCCCGCACGCTCGATGTTGTCGCCATCGGCCTTGTTGATCGCGATCATGTCGGCCAGCTCGACGATTCCCTTCTTGATACCTTGCAGATCATCGCCGCCTCCCGCCAGCAGCATGACCAGAAAGAAGTCGACCATCTCGGCCACCGCCGTCTCGGATTGGCCGACGCCCACCGTCTCCACGATCACCACATCGAATCCCGCCGCCTCGACCAGCGCCATGGTCTCACGTGTGCGCCGCGCGACGCCGCCCAGGGTGCCCGATGTCGGCGTCGGCCGGATGAAGGCGTCGGCGGATTGCGACAGCCGCTGCATGCGCGTCTTGTCACCCAGGATCGAGCCGCCCGTGCGTCGCGACGTCGGATCGACCGCCAGCACGGCGACGCGATGCCCCGCCCCGATCAAATTCATTCCCAGTTGATCGATGGTCGTCGATTTGCCCACGCCCGGCACTCCGGTGATACCGATGCGATGCGACGTCGCCGTCTCCGGCAGCAAGCGTTGCAGCACATCGCGCGCCAACGCTTGATCCGCCGGCTTCGTGCTTTCGACGAGCGTAATCGCCCGCGCCAGCACCGCGCGATCGCGCGCCAGCACGCCCGCGGCGTAATCCTCGAGTTGCAGATCACTTTTGCGCGCATCGGGTGTGGGACCCCGCTTTGCGGTACGGCTATCGGTCGGGTTCATTGCCCGAGGATGGGAGCGAATCTCGTCCACTGCAAGAGGGCCATTCGGCCTCGCGTCAGCCGAGACATCGAACCCCGCGTCAAACGCTCCCCGCCTCCGTCTCGAGCAGCCGGCCCACCAGCGCCAGAGCCGCCAAGGCTGCCCGCTCGCGAATGTCCGAGCGAGTGCTGGACCCGAAGCGGCATTCTTCGTGCAGAACCGCGCCACCTCTGCACGCTGCCGCGATGTGGACGAGGCCCACGGGTTTCGCCAAGCTGCCTCCACCCGGTCCTGCCAGGCCAGTGACCGCGACGCTGACATCAGCCAGCGAATGGATGAGCGCACCGGCGGCCATCGCCTCCGCGACCTCTCGGCTAACGGCCCCGAACGAGGCGATGGCGTCTCCCGACACCCCCAACATCGCCGACTTGGCCGCGTTCGAATAGGTGACGAACCCTCGATCCACCACATCGGACGCGCCCGGCCCCTCGGTCAACACGGCCGCGATCAACCCGCCCGTGCAGCTTTCTGCGGTCGCAATCGTCAAGTCGCGCTGGCGCAGATCGGCGACGAGCCGCTCGGCTTCGGTTTTCAGGGGGTCAGAAAACATGCGGCGCTGTTTCACCCCAGCTTGGCGTTGATGCCGTCCGTCCAGGCTTTGGCGGCGGCGAGGAGGAAGCCCGTGTCGCTCTGGGTGGTGAGGAAGCGGATGCCGCGCTTGATCATGGCAGCCTGCCGCTCGACAACGCGAATGCCGCCGCAGCCGGCATAAATGCCGTTCGCTTTGCAGGCAGCGATGGCGCGGTCGAGCGCCTGCTCGACCATGGGGTCGTCGAGCTTTCCGGGCTTGCCCAGGTCCGTCATGAGGTCGTTGGTGCCGATGTGGATGACGTCGATGCCGGGCACGGCGGCGATAGCTTCGATGTTGTCGAGGCCTTTCTTCGTTTCGACCATCACGCAGCACACGGTCGAGGCGTTGATCTCCCGGATGGCGTCGGCGAGCGGCACGGTTTGGCCGTTGAACTGCGGGAACACAGCGCCGACCGAACGGCGGCCGATGGGCGCGAATTTCGTGATGGCAACGCAGTGGCGCGCTTCTTCCACCGTATTCACGTCGGGGAAAATGATGCCGGTCACGCCGTTGTCGAGCAGGGAGGGCACATCGGCATCGTCGGGCGAGCGCACGCGCACCATCGGCGCCACACCCAGCGGAATGGCCGTGCTCGCCAGATTGATGATCGTCTCGATGTTGAAGACCGCGTGCTGGCCGTCGATGAACAGGAAGTGATGCCCCGTGGCCTTGGCGATGCGCACGATCTCGGGCGAGCGGGCGAGCCGCACGGACAGCCCCATCGCCGCTTTACCGGCACGCATGGCTTCCAGGACGGGATTGGTGAGCATCGGCGTGGTCATCGGTGCGGTCCTTCTGGCTGGCGTGACTCGAGCATCGACGCGTTCTGTCGGACGCGATCGTCGCAAATTTCTCTGCGAGTATGGCACGGCTTTCCGGTGCCGTGCATCAGGGGAAACGCGCGCGCTTGCGGAGCCGCTCGCCGTCACGTTCACCCCAGTCGCACCTTGCGGATCTCGGCCACGCCGGTGGCGAGGTCGAGAATGGCGTAGGAGCCTTCGCGGGTGCCGTCGCGGGGTTGGGAGCAGGAGCCGGGATTGATCACGGTGACAGCGCCCGCTTTCTCGATCATGGGGCGGTGCGTGTGGCCGAGGATTACGAAGTCGAAGGGCAGCGCCCCGATGCGCGGCAATTGTGGGCTGCCCGGATTGATATAACCGGAGAAGGGCGACCACGGCGTCGCGTGAATCATGAGCACTTTCGCCCCGGCGCTTTCGAACTCGAGAGACGTCGGCGCGGTGGCCAGCATGTCGAGCAGTTCAGGCGCGTACTGGGCGCGGCATCTCTCCAGATAGCCCGGATTTTGCCCACCGAACAGGACGTGCTCGTGGTTGCCTTGGATGCATTGGGCGTCGGCTGCGCGCAGCAAATCCACCGTATCGGGGCAGAACTGGAATTCGCTGATCGCATCGCCCGCGCACAGCACGCGATCGACGGACGGCAAGTCGTCGAAGACGCGCTTCAGGGCGCGGGCGTCGGCGTGAATATCCGACACGAGGGCGATCTTCAAAACACACCGTCCGCCGCCAACTCCTTGATCTGGCGTGTCGTCATGCCCAGCAGCTCGCCGTAGACGTATTCGTTGTCCTCGCCGTAGCAGGGCGCGCCGCGGTCGATGCGACCGCCGACATAAGCCGGGCTCTCGCTGAGCTTGACCGGCACTTCGGCGACGGGCCAGCGGCCGATCTTCGTGCCGGTGATTTCGGTCAGCCATTCGAGCGCGCGCAGTTGCGGATCGTGATCGCAACGATCTTCTGTGGTCTGGCACACACCTGCCGGCACGCCCGCTTTCTGCGACGCCAGCATCAGCTCACGCGCATCGCCGGTTCGCGTCCATTGTCCGACCAGCGCATCGAGTGCGTCCTGGTGTTGGAGGCGGCTCGAGAGTGTGGCGAACCGGGGATCGCGGACCCACTCGGGATGGCGGGCCACTTCGGCGAGCGCTTGGAATTCCACATCGGCGAAACAGGCGATGGCGAGCCACCGGTCCACGCCCGCGCAAGGGTAGACGCCATGCGGCGCTGCCGGCTTGTTGGGCGAGCGATTTCCCGTCCGCGTCCAGATGCGTCCGTTGGCTGACCAATCTAGGATTGTCGTGCCGTTGATCAAGAGGCCAACCTCGGTCTGTGAGGCGTCGATCCACTGGCCTTCGCCGGTTCGCTCGCGATGGTAGAGCCCGCTGAGCATGGCGAGCGCGAAGCTGTAGGCGCCCATCCAGTCGAGATAGGAATAGCCCCACCCGGCCGGCATGGCGGGCTCCGGCAGGCCCGACATTTCGGAGAGTCCTGCGAACGCATTCGCGATCGGGCCGACAGTGCGGAAGCGGCCGTACGTGCCTTGCGCGCCCATGCCCGACTGCTGCACGTAGACGATGTCGGGTTTGATCTCCTTGAGCGCACTGTAGCCGAGCCCCCAATTGTCCAGCACGCCGGGCGAAAACCCTTCGGCGACGATGTCGGATAGGGAGACCAGCTTGCGGGCAATCTCGAGCCCCTTGGGGTGGCGCACGTTGAGCGAGATGCCGCGCTTGCCGGGGTTCTTGTTGTTGAACTGGCCGCCCATGTCGGGATCGCTGACGCCGCGCAAGGGACCGGTCGCTTTCTCGCGCGCCTCGCGCCCGCCGATGGGCGCCATGGCGGCCAGGCGCGTATCGGGATGGCTTTTCAGCTCCACCTTCAAGCTCTCGGCGCCCAGTGCCGTGAGGAAACGCGTGCCGCCAGCCGATGCCAGAAACCACGTGAAGTCGAGAATCCGGATGCCGTCGAGCGCCATGGGCTTGCCGCGTTTGGACGGCTTGCCGGCCATCGCTGGATCGGCTTTGGGACTGATGACGGGCGCCAAGTGCGTTGGCGGCGTGTCGACGGTCGCGGCATCCTCGTTCAACAAGGGGGCGCGCCGGCCGGGCGCCCAATCGGTCGCGGTGCTGATCCATTTGCTGGTGGCGTAGCGGAAGGACCGGCCGAGTTCGGGATGCGCCACGTCCGTGACGCTACCGCGCGCCTCCCAATGGGGGTCCATCGCGTTCTCGTGCGGTTTGCGCAGGGGTGCCCACAACATGCCGGCTTGCTGGGCCTCGCGCCACGGGATGTTTTCATAGGTGAACGCGCGCACGAAGCGCTGCACGGCTTCCATCGCGATATCGCGCTTGGAGGTGTCGGGTGCGGTGCCCGGAACGAAGCGTCCGACGCGGGGCGCGGCATCCTTCGTCGGATCGATGCCGGCTTCTATGCCGTAGCGCTCCATCAGCTCGATCAGCTTCTGGCCGTCGTCGGGGCGGTTGCCGAGATTGGCCTTCACCCAGCGGCCGTCCTGGGTGTGCGCAATCGTCGGATGCGGCGAGATCGACTCGCGCGCGTGCCGGCAGGTTTGGCGCAGCACGGGCGAACGCCGCATGATCCAGGTCATCAGATCGACTTCGGTGCATTTCGCCACCGCCTCGTGCACGGCGCAGGAAACGTGCTGGCCCTTGCCGGTGCGGAAGCGGAACATCAGGGCGGCGAGGATCGCCATGCTCATCTGTTCGCCGGCGATATGATAGGCGTGCCACATCTGCGGCGCGATCGGCGGCAGGTCGTAGGTGCCATCGGGTGCGGGGTCGTAACCGCAGTTCATCATGACGCCGCCCAGCGCCAGATGCACCAGATCGCTCGCCTTGAAGTCGCTCCACGGCCCCTCGTCGCCGAACGGCGTGATGCGGGCGTGGATCAGGGTCGGGTACTTTTTGGCGAGCGCGTTCTTGCCGAGCCCGAGTGCGTCGAGATCACCTTTTGGCGTCGATTCCAGAAAAATGTCGGCGGACGCGAGCAGCGATTGGAAGCGTGCGAGATCGCCTTTCTTCTTCAAGTCCAGCTCGACCGACCTCTTGCCTCGATTGTATTGCCAGAAGAACAGCGAGCCTTCCGGATCGGCTTTGTCCTTGTAGAACGGCCCGATGCGACGTGTGGGGCTGCCCCCCGGCGGCTCGATCTTGACGACGTCCGCGCCGAGCCCCGCCAGCGTGAGCCCGCAGTATTCGCCCTGCTCGTCGGCGAGTTCGATGACTCGGAGGCCCGCCAACGGTCCTGGCCGGATGGCGCGATCGGCGTCAGCAGTCGTTGCGTCTTTCGCGGCCATAGTGCCCTCCGATGCGTCGTCCCAACCGGGAGTATGCCCCGGGGCCCGTCGGGCGCAAGTGCCCCTCGGCGTATTGCGCCGTACCACACATTCCGTCGGCGAGGTCAGGTCGCGGCGGCCCAACCCCGATTGCGCAAGCGTGAAGCGCGGGGCATTCTCTCGGGGAGAAATGACGCTGGGTGGGAAAAACGATGGATTTCGATTACATCATTGTCGGGGGTGGATCGGCGGGTTCGGTTTTGGCCAGCCGGTTGTCCGAGCGCAGCTCGAACAAAGTGCTCGTATGTGAAGCGGGGGAGGACACGCCCCCGGGACACGAGCCGCCGGAAG
>JANOHP010000136.1:0-10725 GCA_031406575.1 Hyphomicrobiales bacterium | reverse complement strand
GGCCGTTTCAGCAATGGCTCAAGAGACACGGCACGAGTAGTCGATACTTCAGATGCGACCCAGTCGGCACCAGAGCGGCTTGATGACATGAAAAATGAACCCTTTCTCTCGAGCGTCCCCGACAAGGTTCATCACAACCTTCATCATGTCGAGCTGCTGGAGCACGCTGTGCGGCGCAACGAAGGGCGTTTTGCCTCCACGGGCGCGTTCGTCGTCGAAACAGGCACGCATACGGGGCGCTCCGCCCAGGACAAATTCACGATCCGTGATGGAGCCACCGAAGACCAAGTCTGGTGGGACAACAACAATCCGATGACCCGCGCGCAGTTCGACGTGCTGCTGGCCGATTTCCAGGCGCACGCCAAAGAGCGCGAACTCTACGTCCAGGATCTGTTTGCGGGTGCCGACGCCAAGCATCGCCTGAATACGCGCATTTTCACCGAATATGCGTGGCATTCGGCCTTCATTCGCCACCTTCTGCGCCGCCCGGATGGTGCCGAACTCACCGGTTTCGTGCCGGAATTCACCGTCGTCAATCTGCCCAGTTTCCGCGCCGATCCGGCCCGCCACGGCTGCCGCTCACAAACCATCATCGCGTGCGATTTCTCCCGCCATCTCGTGCTGATCGGGGGCTCGTCCTATGCCGGTGAGACCAAGAAGGCCGTGTTCTCGTTCCTCAACTACCTGATGCCCGACCGCGGCGTCATGCCGATGCACTGCTCGGCCAACGCCAGCGCAAGCGGCGAGTCGGCGGTCTTTTTCGGCCTCTCCGGAACGGGAAAAACGACGCTGTCGGCCGACCCCAAACGCACGCTGCTGGGCGATGACGAGCACGGCTGGTCCGCCAACGGCATCTTCAATTTCGAGGGCGGCTGCTACGCCAAGACGATCCGCCTGTCGCCCGAAGCCGAGCCCGAGATTTATGCCGCCTCCAACCGTTTCGGCGCCGTTTTGGAAAATGTCATCCTCGACGCTCGCACCCGCAAACCCGACTTCGACGATGGCCGTTTGACCGAGAACACTCGCTCGGCCTATCCGCTCGACTTCATCCCCAACGCCAGTGCGACGGGCACCGCCACCCACCCCAAGAACATCGTCATGCTGTGCGCCGATGCCTTCGGCGTGCTGCCGCCGATTGCGAAGCTCACCCCCAGCCAAGCGATGTATCATTTCCTGTCGGGCTACACCGCCAAGGTCGCCGGCACCGAAAAGGGCATGGGCAACGAGCCGCAAGCCACGTTCTCCACCTGCTTCGGCGCGCCGTTCATGCCACGCCATCCCAGCGTCTACGGCAACATGTTGCGCAAACTGATCGCCGAACACGCGGTCGATTGCTGGCTGGTGAATACCGGCTGGACCGGAGGCCGCTACGGCGTCGGCCAGCGCATGCCGATCAAGGCAACGCGGGCGCTGCTCGACGCGGCGCTGACGGGCCGTCTCAAAGATCAATCGATGCGCCTCGACCCGCTGTTCGGCTTCCAGGTGCCCACCGCCCTGGAGGGCGTCGATCCCAAAATCCTCAATCCGCGCGACACCTGGGCCGACAAGTCCGCGTATGACGCACAAGCCCGCGCGCTCGTCGACATGTTCGCCAAGAACTTCGCCAAGTTCGAGCCGCACGTCGATGCCGATGTGAAGGCGTCAGCGCCCGTCCTGCGTCAGGCGGCGGAATAACACCCCGGAGTTGGGGCCATGCGTGCACCCGAGGCCCGGCCCGACATGGCGGTCACCGACCTGACACCGCAAGAGGCTGCAGCGGAACTGGCGCGGCTTGCCGCCGCCATTGCGCGCCACGATGCCCTGTATTACCGCCAGGATGCGCCCGAAATCTCGGATGCGGCCTACGATGCTCTGCGCCAGCGCAATGGGGCCATCGAAGCGCGGTTTCCCGAGCTCGTGCGCGCCGACAGCCCCTCGAATCGCGTGGGCGCGGCGCCGTCGGACGGCTTCGGAAAGATCCGCCATGGCGTGCCGATGTTGTCGTTGGGCAATGCCTTCGCCGACGAAGATGTGGTCGACTTCGTCGAACGCGTGCGCCGTTTTTTGTCGCGTCCCGCACAACAGCCGCTCGCGTTCACCGCCGAGCCGAAAATCGACGGGCTGTCGATCTCGCTGCGCTACGAGCGGGGCCGATTCGTCACTGCGGCGACGCGCGGCGACGGCACGGAAGGCGAAAATGTCACCGCCAATGTCGCGACCATTCGCCAAATCCCGCACGTTCTGGCGACCGACACGCCACCCGACAGCATCGAAATCCGCGGTGAAATTTATCTGGGCCACGACGACTTTCGCACCCTCAATGCCGCCCAGGACGCCGCCAGCGAAAAGGTGTTCGCCAATCCGCGCAACGCGGCCGCCGGGTCGCTCCGTCAGCTCGACCCGGCGATCACCGCCAGCCGTCCGCTGAAATTCTTCGCCTATTCATGGGGGGCTGCATCGACGGTGCCGGCGCCGACCCAGTTCGAGGTCGTCACCACCTATGCCCGCTGGGGCCTGCCGACCAATCCCTTGCTGCGACTGTGCCACACGGCCGAGGAGTTGCTGGCCTTCTACCGCGAGATCGGCGCGCAACGGGCCGCGCTCGGCTACGACATCGATGGCGTCGTCTACAAGGTCGACGACTTGGCCTTGCAGGCCCGCCTGGGGTTCGTGTCGCGGTCGCCGCGATGGGCGATTGCCCACAAGTTCCCGGCCGAACAAGCAACGACCGTCCTCGAAGGCATCGACATCCAGGTGGGACGCACGGGTGCACTGACGCCGGTCGCCAAGCTCAAACCCGTCACCGTCGGCGGTGTCGTCGTCTCCAACGCCACGCTGCACAACGAAGACGAAATCGCCCGCAAGGACGTGCGCATCGGCGATACCGTCCTGGTGCAGCGCGCCGGCGACGTCATCCCGCAGGTTCTGGGCGCCGTCCTCGAGAAGCGGCCCCTGGACGCCGAACCCTTCCGCTTTCCCCACACCTGTCCCGCGTGCGGGTCGGCGGCGGTGCGCGAGCTGGACGAGGCCACGGGAGACATCGACGTCGTGCGCCGTTGCACGGGCGGCCTCGTCTGCCCGGCGCAGGCCAAGGAGCGGTTGAAACATTTCGTCTCCCGCAACGCCCTGGATATCGAAGGCCTGGGCGACGAACGCATCGAGCTGTTTTTCACCGAGGGCCTGATCCGCGAGCCCGCCGACATCTTCACATTGGAAGCCCGCGATGCGGCCAGCGCTGCGCCTTTGGCCCAGCGCAAGGGGTTCGGCGCCAAATCGATCGACAACCTCTTCGCCTCGATCCGGGCGCGGCGCACGGTGCCCCTCGACCGGCTGATCTTCGGCCTGGGCATCCGCCACATCGGCGAGACGACCGCACGCGACCTCGCCAAGGCGTTCGGGACGTGGGAGGGCCTGCGCGAGGCCATCGAGCGCGCCATCGCTGGCCAGCCGAGTCGGGCGTGGCGTCGATTCGTGTCGCTTCCCGGCGTCGGCGCCAAGACGGCGGAGGCGGTCTTGTCAGGTCTTGCTGCGCGCGGCGGAACGCTCGCCAGTAGCAGCCTCCTCGACGACCCGTTGGAAGTCCGCCTCGTCGCTGCCAAGCTCGCTTCACCCCGAGCCGCCCAGGCGCTCGCCAAAGCCTTCGGCGGCACTGCGGAGGCCTTTCTCGCGACCGCCAAGGCGGCCGCCGACAGCCCGCCGGGCGAGGGCTATTTGGAACTCGCATCGCTTTCGGGTGTCGGTGAGGTTGCGACCGATGCGCTGTGCAATTTTTTCCGCGAACCGCACAATCGAACCGCCGTCGATCACCTCTTGGCCGAAATCGATCCTGCACCCTTCGCGCGCCCCGTAGCCGTCGCATCGCCGGTCACCGGAAAGACCGTCGTCTTCACCGGCACGCTGGCGCGACTGGGTCGCAGCGAGGCCAAGGCGCAGGCGGAACGTTTGGGCGCCAAGGTGGCAGGCTCGGTGTCGAAACGTACGGACTACGTGATCGCGGGTGCAGATGCGGGCTCCAAGCTCGACAAGGCCCGCGACTTGGGCGTCACCGTCCTTACCGAAGACGACTGGTTGGCGTTGATCGGCACCCGCTGACAGCAATGTTCTGCTTATTCCAGCACGAACGTCGACTCCGACTGCCCAGTCTGCGATACCAGCGTAAGGCGGATCGTTTTGCCCTTCAGCTCAGCCAGATCGACGCCGTCGGACAAATCGACGACGAAGCGGCCCTTGCCCGCCTGGGCACCGGGCACGCGTTGCGCCAGCGGCACCCACACCCCATCGGGCGCCTCGAGAAAAGCGTCGGCCGACGTCGTCCCGCCGGGGATCGCGGCCTCGATGACGATCTGCGGCTTGGACCCGGCGAGGTCGACCTTGACGAACGCCACCTTGGGATCGCGCGCGGACGCCTTGACGCGCGGCACGCGTTCGACGGCCCGCAACAACCTCGTCCCGCCGGGCTGGGATTTGGCATCGCTGGGGATCGTCAATTTCAGCTCGGCTTGCACGGGAATGCACACGTCCCGGCACGCCCCGTACTCGAGATCGAGCACCAACGTCACGGGACGCGCGCGATCCTTCGGCTTCACCTCGACCGGAAAGATCACGTCCTTTTTGTAGCCGATCGAGTCCCCGTCGGCCTCTGTGAACCTTTGGGGAGCGGGAAACAAAACGGTGGCGCTGGCGAGATTGTCCGACCGCGACCAGTCGAAGCGCGGCGGCACCCCCGAGGCGCCCGGATGGCGCCAATAGGTCTTCCACCCCTCGTCCAATGCGATTTCGACACCGGCCAACACACGCGTCTGCAGGCCGAAGGCGACGCCTCCCGCCACGAGACGCGCGCGCGAGGCATGGTCGGCCGCCCATCGGGACGCCAGCGCCGGCTCGTCGATGGCGCGCGCCGGTGATATCAGCACACCTGCCACCACGAGCCCCCAGGCGAGCCATGCCAGCCGTCGCGCCCAGTTTCGCATGGGTTTGGTCCTCGTTTTGACGCGCTCTTCACCCCTTTCTCGCCCATATTGTCGTGCGAGAAAGAACCGTCCGCAGGCCTCCCTCACGGGGAGTACCCAATTCGTCACTTCCACAAGGGCTCCGGCTAGAGCTAATTTAGGGCCATGTCAAAGAACCGACGACACCGCAAGGGCGCCGACGCCAGCTATCTGGATGGCCAGATGCTGATCGCGATGCCCGCCATGTCCGACAAACGGTTCCACCGTTGCGTCATCTACATGTGTTCGCACTCCGACAAGGGCGCGATGGGACTGATCGTCAATCAACGCGCCACCAACGTCGTATTCCGCGATCTCATGCGCGAATTGAAGATTTCCACCAGCGCGCCCGTCAATGCGGACATGACCGTTCACGTCGGCGGCCCCGTCTCGGCGGAACGCGGCTTCGTTCTGCACACCAACGAATATATGGTCGAAAGCTCGACGTTGGCGATCGACGGTGGCATCTATCTCACCGCCACGCTCGATGTTCTGAAGGCACTGTCGCGGGGCACAGGGCCCAAGCAGGCGTTGCTCGCCTTGGGCTACTCGGGCTGGGCGCCCGGCCAGCTCGAAGCCGAAATCCAAGCCAACGGCTGGTTGCATTGCGATGCGGACCACGACTTGGTTTTCGGCACGGACCTCGAACTCAAATATCCCCGCGCGCTGTCGAAGATCGGCATCGACATGTCTCATCTCGTCAGCGAGGCCGGCCACGCGTAATACGGGCACGAGGTGCTGCCCGTGTTACGTCGCCAATCCGTCCACGAACGCGCGTACGGACGTATCGAACCCATCAGCTGCTTCGATATTGATCGAGTGTCCACCGGGATAATCGGCCACGATCACACCGGGAATGCCGGCGGCAATCTTGTCGCGCAAGGGTTGAAAACGCTTTTCCCAAATGCCGTTGATGAACAGCGTCGGCACCGAGATGTCACGCAGCCGGTGGGCGAGCGCCAAGTCCGGCGATGTCCACGCGAGCGACCGCAGAATGCCCTCGGGCGCCAGCATATCGGCATCGGCGACGAGTTCGGCCTTGATCGCTTCGGGAAAGCGTTTGGCATTGCGCGGGTGAATGCGCAGATCCCACAACGCCTGCTTGCCGCCCGCCGTAATCGCGCGTGCCCGCTCGTCCTGGGAAGCGGCGCGTTCGGGATCGTTGGGCACCGACAGCGCCGAGTTGGAATTGGTGAACACGAGACCCATCGTGCGGTCCGCGTACTCCAGCGCGTAGTGGATCGCGAGCCCCGCCCCGAACGACTGCCCGCAGATCAGCCACCGTTCGGCGCCGAGCTGCGCGCGAATGGCCTCGAAGGCGCGCATGTAGGCCGCCACCGCGTAGACCTGCGGATCAGCGGGCGAGGGCGAGCGTCCATGGCCCAAAAGTTCCACCAGTACTGGCCGGCAGAATTGGGTGAGCGCATCCAGATTGACGTGCCACTGCGCCCGGCTCGACAGGAAGCCGTGCACCATCAGCATGTAGGGGCCCTGGCCCCGGTCGTGCACTTCCCAATAGGGCATCATCGTGGCCATTCCCCGCGCTGCTGGCGATCCCGGGCGCATTGCCCAGTGGCAAACCCCGCGCTGCTGTCCTAAGACACGGATCGGGTGAAATCAAAGGCGCGCACGGTCCCCGGCGCGAACGCGAGGAGAACGCGGCATGCGGCAGATGGCGCTGATCGGTTTTCTGCAGGCGCAGAACTGCTCGAATTTCGCCGCCTCCTGGCGTCATCCCGACTCGCGCACGGACTTCATGTCGCCTGACTTCTACCGCCACATCGGCCGCGTGCTCGAAGCCGGCAAGTTTCATCTGGCCTTCTTCGATGACCGCCTGGGCATGCCCGAATTCCAGAGCGGCACATTCGAAGACGCCGTGGCGCACGGCATTCGCTGCGTGAAAATGGACCCGATGGCCTGCATGATGGCTATGGGCATGGCGACGGAGCGGCTGGGCCTGGGCGTCACCTACTCGACCACCTACTACGAGCCCTTCCACGTCGCGCGCGCCTTCTCGACGCTCGACCTGATGAGCAACGGGCGGGCCGCCTGGAACGTCGTCACCTCGCTCAACGACACCGAAGCCCGCAACATGGGCCGCAGCGAAGTCGTTGGCCACGACGACCGCTACGAGATGGCCGACGAGTTCATGGAAGTGGTGCTCGGCCACTGGGATACCTGGGCCGACGATGCCCTGATCATCGACAAGGCGACGGGACGCTTTGCCGATCCCGCCAAGGTGCATCGCCTCGATCATTCGGGCGCGCATTTCAAATCGCGCGGACCCTTTACGGTGCCGCGCTCCGCGCAAGGCCATCCCGTCATCATCCAGGCGGGTCAGTCTGGCCGGGGGAAACGCTTCTCCGCCGAATGGGGCGAGCTGATCTTCACCTACAATGTCGGCGTCGAGCAGTCGAAAAAGAACTATGCCGAGCTGAAAGCCATGTGCGCCGCCACCGGCCGCGACCCCGCCGGCATGCTGATCGCTGCACTTTGTCACCCCATCGTCGCCGCGACAAAAGCCGAAGCCGAGGACAAGAAAGCTCTGACCGAGAAGCTGCCCCTCGAGATCGACAGTCTCATGCTGCTGTCGGAGGCGCTGAACTTCGACTTCGGCTCCAAACCGCTCGATGAACCCTTCACGCGCGATGAGCTCGACAGCATCACGGGCCTGCACACCATTCGCGATCGCGTGATGGCTGGAACCGGCGGTAAAATGCCGACGACCCGCGACTTCATTCGCATCAGCGGTCGCGGCCAGTTGCACAATCCTTGGGTCGGTGGACCCAAGGAGGTCGCCGACAAATTCGAGGAATTGTTCACCGCGCCGGGCTGCGATGCCTTCGTCATCAGCGCCACCTGCGTACCCGGCACCTACGAGGATTTCGTGACCCACGTCGTCCCCGAACTGCAACGGCGGGGACTGTTTCAGAAGGAGTATCGCGGGCAGACGCTGCGCGAGAATTTGGGGCTAGAGCGGCCACGGGTGGGGGCTTGGCGGGGCGTGGTAAGGGGGGTGTAGGTGGCGGGGCACCCACGCAGACGAAAGCGATAACGTTGGCCAACAAAACGATACAGGGTGATTCGCGTTATCAAGAGTCTGACACAGCACACGGATTAACGGTAGGTTAACTTGATTCTGCCATGCAGGAGGCTTACATGACTCGCGTGAACAGTTCTTTTGAACTCATCGTGACGTGCGTGGGGACCAGATGAACCGAACCTCGATTATCGTTAAAGCGACCTGGGATGAAGAGGCCAAGGTTTGGGTTGCTGAAACTGACGACATCGAAGGTCTCGCAACTGAAGCAGACACCCTTGACGAACTCCGGGATAAGGTTTTACGGATGATCCCTGAGCTTTTAGAGTTGAACGGTCATAGGCGGGATATGCCGAGAATTCCCGTGCATATCATGGCTGAGCAGACCGCCTTGGTAGACAATCCCAGATATTGAAGGATGGCCACTTACGAGCGAGACGTTCGCGACGTTCTGAGAGACGCGGGCTGCTTGTTCGTGAGGCATGGGCGCGGCGACCATGACATATGGTTCAGTCCAATAACGAACTGCAACTTCACGGTAGATGGCAAAATCAAATCCAGGCACACGGCTAACGAGGTCCTCAAGCAGGCCGGGTTGCCTAAGAAGTTTTGATGCGCCGGCGTGCCAACCACCCTCTCGGCTGACGGATGTGCCGGGGCTCGCATCCCTCACCCCACCCTCGCATCCTCCAGCACCATCGACGCCCCCTTCTCCGCGATCATGATTGTCGGCGCATTCGTGTTGCCGGTCGTCACGGCGGGCATGATCGAGGCGTCGATGACGCGCAGGCCGGTGAGACCGTGCACGCGCAGACGGGGATCGACGACGGCGGCGGCATCGACGCCCATCTTGCAGGTGCCGACCGGGTGATAAATGGTCGTGCCGGTGGCGCGAATGTAGTCCGTCAACGCGGTCTCGCTCTGCGCTTGGGGGCCAGGTGTTATTTCACCGCCCGAATTCTGCGCGAAGGCGGGCTGGGCGAAAATGGCGCGCGCCAGCGCCACTCCAGCCAACGCCACGCGCACGTCGTCGGGATCGCCCAAATAATTCGGATTGATCACCGGCCGGCCGAAGGGATCGGGCGACGTCGCCATGATCGTGCCGCGGCTGCGGGGGCGCGCAATCGACACCGCGATCGTGGCGCCCGGCTGGCGCTCGAGCTCGCCGAATTTCGTGGGATCATAACTGGCGGGTGAAAACAGTAGCTGGATGTCCGGCGCCTCGACGCCTTCGCGACTGCGCGCGAAGCACTGGGCACTCGACACGCCGAACGTCAGCGCGCCACGCCCGGTGACCACGAATTTCGCCACCTCACCGACGAGCTTGGTGCCACGCGCCAGCTCGTTGATCGACACGGCGTTCTTGATGCGATGGGAAATGCGCGTCGCATAGTGGTCCGACAAGTTGGCGCCCACGCCCGGCAGATCGTGCACCACCTCGACCCCGATCGATTTGAGGTGCGCCGCCGGCCCGATGCCCGACACCTGCAGCAGATGCGGTGAATTCACCGCGCCCGACGACACGATCACCTCGCGCCGCGCGGTCACCGTCTCGCGCAATCCACGGCGGTCGATCTCGACGCCCGTGCAGCGTTTGCCGTCGACGACGAGCCGCAATGCCAACGCATCGGTGAGAATGCGTAAATTGGGCCGGCCCCGCGCCTGGCGCAGGAACGTCTGCGCCGTCGAGCCCCGGAAGCGGCCGTTGCGCGACATTTGCGAATAGCCGACGCCATCGGCTGGTTTGAGCCCCGACAGGTCTTTCACGAGACCGTGGCCCGCTTGTTGCGCGGCTTCGACGAACCGATGCGTCAACGGCAGAGTCGTGCGGTAGTCCTCGATCTTCAGGGGACCGTCTTTGCCGCGATAGGCATCGTCGCCCGGCGCATAGCGTTCCATCGACTTGAAGTGGGGCAAGCACTCGTCGTAAGTCCAGCCGCGGCAGCCCATCTGCGCCCAGGCGTCGTAGTCGGCCGGATTGCCGCGCACGAACAGCATGCCGTTGATCGAGCTGGTGCCGCCGAGCACGCGGCCGCGCGGCCAGTGAATGGCGCGGTTGCCCGTTTTGGTATCGGGCTCGCTCGCATACATCCAATTGACGAGCGGATTGTAGAGCAGTTTCAGCACGCCGGCGGGAATGTGGATCCAGGGATGCAGATCGCGCGGCCCCGCTTCCAGCAGCACCACCTGCGCGCCGCTGGCGCTCAACCGATTGGCGAGCACGCATCCGGCGGACCCTGCCCCGACAATGACGTAATCCGCTTGCATGCGCCGTCTCCCCGCACCTGTTCGAAATGCTCAGGCGGCTACACTAGCTGCTCGGCCACCGCATGCAACGCCGCGGACCCAAGGTGCGCTGGACGCGCGCCCCGTCGAGTTCGGTGGCGCACTATGCTAAGCGTCGGAACAGCCCGTATGAGCGCCCAAGGTTCAGCGATGATCGTCAGTCACGAACACAAATTCATCTACATCAAGACCTACAAAACCGGTTCGACTTCGGTCGAGGCGGCGCTGTCGGGCGTGTGTGGCCCCGACGACGTGCTGACGGAGGCCAGTGAGCAGTTGCGCGGCGTGCGTCAGCGGCCCGCGCAGAATTTCCGCATCGAGCACCCCGACAAACCGGCGCGTCCGCTGTGGAAAAAATGGCTCGGCCGTCCCGAGCGGCACTACCACCCGTCGATCGGCTTCTACGAGCATATGCCGGCTTGGCGCGTGCGC
>JANOHP010000051.1:0-3866 GCA_031406575.1 Hyphomicrobiales bacterium | reverse complement strand
CGAGTGGCCGGTTTAAGGTCCAGCGGCCTCCTCGATCGGGCATCGAGGTCGACGACGCCGTCGAGATCGCAAAGAAGATCGACATCTGATAGCTCGACGCGATACCCCAAAACAGACATGATCGGCGAAGGGCAAATCGTCGCCGATTTCAGATCGCTCGATGACGGTAAATGTATGAAACCGGCTGCCACCCATAGTCCGATGCCGCGAAGTCGGGGCCGCGCAGTCTCTGAGAACATTTCTCGGCCGTCGGCGATCGCCGCGGGAAACGCGAGCCGAAATCAGCGACCCCGGGTACAAACCCCCTCGCGACGCGCCCAAGGCGCTTTGACCTGCAAAGCGTCGAATGTCCGCGGCGTCGAACTTTAGGGCGCCGGTCCGTGACGGTCAGGAGACATAGCGCGTTTCTTACCGGCTATGGAGACAGGCCGTCCAAGGCTCCAGGAGCGCCGCTGGCGGCATTTTCCGCGGGGCCCGACAACCAGCGCACAACACCTTACAGGGCTCAGCACCGACCGCGGTGGAGCGAGGGCGAGGGGCGTTAAGGGAGCCGATCCCGACCCTGACATACAGCTTCCGTTTCAATTCGGACTCTGGCCTCAAGATCATCGTCGAGCTGAACGCACTCTGAAAAAAGCCGTTGGAAGTGGTTCATAAGGCAGGGCCCGCTCGTCGAGGTCGCGTTCGCGGCGCTGCGCAAATGCGGATGCTCGTTGACCTAGGGAATGGGATGGCGTACGCACAACCATTCTTTGGCACTCGCGCTTGTCGACTGCCAATTCCGTTGAATCAAAAATATCAAAAGCAAATAAGGGCTCCGCATCGCGAGAGCCCTATTGGCATTGGAGCAAAAAGCCATGAACTTTCGTCCTCTGCACGACCGCGTCGTGATCAAGCGCGCCGACACGGAGACGAAGTCGGCCGGTGGGATCATCATCCCCGATACGGCAGGTGAAAAGCCCCAGAAGGGCGAAGTCGTGGCCGTCGGGCCGGGCGGCCGTGACGAGGCTGGAAAGCTCATTTCGATCGACCTCAAGAAGGGCAACAAAGTGCTGTTTGGCAAATGGTCGGGCACCGAAGTGAAAATCGACGGCACGGAACTGCTCATCATGAAGGAAAGCGACATCATGGGCGTCCTTGAGAATTAACCCTTTTCACCGACCACGCGTTTTCTTCGATCCAAACGAGCACATCGATTCAAGTCAGGATTCCATAAATGTCGGCTAAAGAAGTCAAATTCGGTTCAGAAGCTCGCGACAGCATGATGCGCGGCGTCGAAATACTCGCCAACGCCGTAAAGGCGACGCTGGGCCCCAAGGGCCGCAATGTTATCATCGACAAGAGCTACGGAGCCCCGCGTACGACCAAGGACGGCGTCACCGTCGCCAAGGAAATCGAACTCGACGACAAGTTCGAGAACATGGGCGCGCAGATGGTGCGTGAAGTCGCCCAGAAGACTAACGACATGGCCGGTGACGGCACCACCACCGCAACCGTGCTGGCCCATGCCATTCTGCGCGAAGGCATGAAGGCAGTTGCAGCCGGCATGAACCCGATGGACTTGAAGCGCGGCATCGAAAAAGCCGTCAGTCAGGTTGTCGAAGACATCAACAAGAAGGCCAAAAAGGTAAAAGACGCTGCCGAGATTGGCCAAGTCGGCACCGTGGCGGCGAACGGCGAGAAATCCATTGGCGCCATGATCGCCAAGGCGATGCAGAAGGTCGGCAACGAAGGCGTCATCACCGTCGAGGAGGCCAAGAGCCTCGAGACCGAACTCGATGTCGTCGAAGGCATGCAATTCGATCGCGGCTATCTTTCGCCCTACTTCATCACCAATGCCGAGAAAATGACCGTGGAGTTGGAGGAGCCCTACATCCTCATCCATGAAAAGAAGCTGGCGAGCCTTCAGGCCTTGCTGCCCGTTCTGGAAGCGATCGTGCAAACCGGTAAACCGCTGCTCATCGTCGCCGAAGAGATCGAGGGTGAGGCGCTCGCAACCCTCGTCGTCAACAAGCTGCGTGGCGGCTTGAAGGTGGCGGCCGTCAAGGCGCCGGGCTTCGGCGATCGCCGCAAAGCCATGCTGGAAGACATCGGCGTGTTGACCCGCGGCCAAGTGATCAGCGAAGACCTCGGCATCAAGCTCGAGAATGTCACGTTGGACATGCTAGGCCAGGCCAAGCGGGTATCGATCACGAAAGAACACACCACCGTCATCGACGGCGCCGGCAAGAAGAAGGACATCGAAGCCCGGGTCGCGCAGATCAAGGCGCAGATCGAGGAAACGACGTCCGACTACGACAAGGAGAAGCTGCAGGAGCGTTTGGCTAAGCTCGCCGGCGGTGTTGCGGTAATCAAGGTCGGCGGCGCCACCGAGGTCGAAGTCAAAGAACGCAAGGATCGCGTCGATGACGCGCTCAACGCCACGCGCGCCGCTGTCGAAGAAGGCATTGTGCCGGGCGGTGGCGTCATGCTGCTTAAGGCGATTAAAGCCATCACCGTCAAAGGTGACAACGCAGATCAGGAAGCCGGCATCAACATCGTCCGCCGGGCGTTGCAGGCTCCCATCCGGCAGATCGCGGAAAATGCCGGCGTCGAGGGTTCGATCGTGGTCGGCCGCGTTCTGGACGATCGGTCGACTTCCTTCGGTTATGACGCTCAGGCCGACGAGTACGGCGACATGATCGAGAAGGGCATCATCGACCCCGCCAAGGTGGTTCGAATTGCCCTGCAGGACGCAGCCTCGATAGCCGGTCTGATGATCACGACTGAGGCTGGTGTCGCCCAAGCACAGAAGAAAGCAGCAAGCCACGCCGACCACAATCAGGGCGGCATGTAAGGGCGGGGGCCGAAGCGGTCTCGAAGCGTTGAGCGGAAATTGCGAAATGGGTGGCCCCGGTCATTCGGGGCGCCCTTCCAACCGGCCACAGGAGTACAGATCTCGACCGTCGTCGAGGGCCCGCGCCTGTAAGTCGAGGATCCCTCATGAACCTCTTCACAGTCGCTTCACCGGCCCTCAAATTGTTGTTCGAACGCGTCGGCAGACCCGACGTTCGCGACCGCCCAGCCTTGTTGGCGCCGGGCGGCACTGGCGCGGTCATCGTGTGCAATCACGAGGGCTGGGCCGACAGCCTTTGGATGGCCTACGCCGTTTATCCCAGGCCGCTGCGGCATATGTCGAAACGCGAGCTCTTCGCCTCGCCCTTCACGCGATGGGTGCTGGAGCAAGGCGGCTCCATCCCCATCGATCGCGCCGATCCGTCACCCAGTTCGATCAAGTCCGCGGTCGATCTTCTCCGCAACGGGGAACTGCTTCTGATTTTTCCAGCCGGAACGCGGCAGGAGAATGTGCTTTACAAGCGGGGCGCGGCAACGATCGCGCTGCATGCTCGAGTGCCGATCGTGCCCGCACGCTACGAAGGCCCCAAGCAGATGCAAGTCGCCCATCTGCTCGGTCGTCCCCACATCAGCGTGAAATTTGGCCCAACCATTCCCACGCTCGGCCTCGCGGTGGACCGCAGCACGGCTTCGGCGCTGACCGCACGCTTGCAAGCCTCCATCGAAGGTCTCCGCTCCGGGCCGACCTTCGAGCCGCACGCCGCCTAGCCGCGTTTGCGATCGTGCCGGACTTGCTCGAGACGCTTGGCGCTGGCGTCGTCGGAGCCGCGAGCATGACTGGCGGCGACGCGCTTCTTGCAACACGGGCAATGGCCCCGGTGCAGGCGGACGCGTGTCGTGATCGGCTTGATCGGCGGCAACTCGATATGGTCATAGTCATACGCGTCAGGCTGATCAGCAGCAGAAAGCGTACGATGACGTACGGCCGCCAGTCGTCCGACCTTATCCCCGTCCGGCGCCACCGTCGTGAT
>JANOHP010000046.1:0-2574 GCA_031406575.1 Hyphomicrobiales bacterium | reverse complement strand
CGCATGCCCCTGCACCTGCGCCCACTGCGTGCGCCACTCGGCGGGCGATCCGGCATTGGGCAACCAACCGTCGAAATGGCGCCCAGTCCGCTCGAGGCTGACTGGCAGCGATCCGGCCAGCCAGAACGGCGGTCCAGCCGGCTGATAGGGTGTCGGCCCCAGTGTCCCCGCCTTCACCTGCCAGCGCCCGTCCCAGTCGACCGGCCTGCCGGTCCACAGCGCCTTGGCGAGTTGAATACCTTCGAGCATGCGCCCGACCCGCTTTTCGAACGGCACGCCCGCCGCCATGAACTCCGCGCGAATGTCGGGCGTGTCGCGCGCAATGCCCACGCCCAGAATGAGGCGACCCTCGCAGGCCTGATCGAGCGTCGCCACGATGTGGGCCAGCACCACCGGATTACGCAATGCCGGCAGTAGCACCGCCGTGCCGAGTTGCACGCGCGGTACGCGCCCCGCCACCGCCGCCAGCAACGTCAACGGTTCGTGGCGAGGGCGGGCCAGCAGCGAATCGCCGACCCAGATGGAGTCGAAGCCCAGCGCCTCCGCGTGCACTGCCAGTTCCAGCATCGACCGCGTTTCCGGCCGGCCTTCCATCACCTGCTCACGCGTGGGCAGCAAATAACCGATGCGGGGCGCCATGCAACAATCTCCGATGCGGGACGAAACGTCGGGTCGCGCCATTTGGCCAGCGACTGCAGTCCCGGTCAAGAATGGTCAGCCGTGGGGTGCGGGGACCCAGAGCCGGTCAAGTCGCCCCGTCGTCGCGCAAACGCGCAGCCTCTCGGCCGAGCCGAACGTGGGGGTTGGGCCCAACGTGCTCCACGTCCATCGCCAACTCCACCGACACGGCCTCGGATGGCACGTCGTTTCTCACGGGGTCTGCTGCGTCTGATGTCGCGCGCACCCGGGCCTCGAACACGTGTCGAGCCTCGATCTGTCGGGAGCGGAGATCACACAAGGCGCACATGTCACGTCTCCGTCCGGTCCGTACCGTCTTGTCCAACTACATAGGCCATACCCGTAAATGGACCCGGTATTTTTGGGTGAACGCAGAGCCTAACACCGCCCTGTGCTCGTCCACACGCCGGATCAAACCATTGGTCATTCCAATGGAAAGAGTTCCGCGTGGCCAGCTCGCGAGGATGTAGACCCAATAGCGGAACATCTCCCGCTCGCACGTGTCGTTTCACGTTGTCGCCGCAGAGTTGATCAATTCGCACCCTCGTAGCGCTTCACGCGCACCTCGCCCGTAATGGCATGCGCGATCATCCCCTCCTCGCGGCACACGCGTGAAATGACCGGGCCGATCTCGCGGGAGGCGCGCCGCGTCAGGCGTTCGTAGGTGACGACCTTGGTGAACTTGTGCACGGACAGGCCACCCGTGTAGCGTGAGGCGCGGCCCGTCGGCAGGGTGTGGTTGGTGCCGACGCCTTTGTCGCCGTAGGCCACTGTGGAGGCTTCGCCGATGAAGAGCGAGCCGTAATTGCGCAGGTGCTCGACGTAATAGTCGTCGCGGCCGGTCTGCAACTCGAGGTGTTCGGGTGCGTACTCGTCGGAGACTACGATCGCCTCGTCGTCACTGTCGACGATGACGATCTCGCCGTAATCGGCCCATGCCTTCCCGGCATTCTCGCGCGTCTCCAGCGTCACGAGCTGGCGTTCGACTTCTTTCTGCACGGCCTCGCCCAGTGTGCGCGACGTGGTGACGAGCCAGGCGGGACTGTCCGGCCCGTGCTCGGCTTGGCCCAGAAGGTCGGTCGCCACCATGAAGGGATCGGCCGTGTCGTCGGCGATGACGAGAATTTCGGTCGGTCCCGCCAGCAGGTCGATGCCTGCCGTCCCGTAGAGCTGGCGTTTGGCTTCCGCGACGAAGGCGTTGCCGGGGCCCGTGATCATGTCGGCCTTGGGCATGCCGACGCGGCCCATGGCCATCGCGGCCATCGCCTGCACGCCGCCCAGGCAATAGACCTCGTCGGCGCCCGACATGATCTGCGCATACAGCGTCTGCGGATAAATGCCATCAGGGCTACGCGGCGGCGCGCACGACACGATTTTGCCGACGCCCGCGATCTTCGCCGTACCAACGCTCATGATCGCCGCCGAAATCAGCGGGTAGCGTCCGCCCGGAATATAGCAACCGACGCTGCCGACGGGGATCAGCTTCTGCCCCATGACGACGCCCGGCTGCGTCTCCACCTCGAACGCCTGGATGCTGTCCTTCTGTCGTTTGGCGAACTCGGTGACCTGAGTGTGACAGTAGGCGAAATCCTCCTTGAACACCTTGGAGAGCGAGTTCGATTTCGCCTCGATCTCTGCCGGGCCGACGCGGAAATCACCCTCCCACTTGTCGAGGTCCCGCGCATACTTCGCCACGGCCGCGTCGCCATTCTCGGAGATGTCGTCGAGCATCCGCCGCACGGTCGCCTCGACTTCTGCGCGGCGCTTCACGACGGGAGCAGATGACTTTTTCAGATATTCCCGGGCCAAGATCATGTCCTCGTTCGACAGCAGCACACCACCGCCGGAACGGTAGGTCTGCGGTGTGAGGCGGTCAAGGGAGGCTGACAGGGAGGC
>JANOHP010000034.1:0-25540 GCA_031406575.1 Hyphomicrobiales bacterium | reverse complement strand
TGAGTGGTTCCGGCGGGTTCTCTTCGTCATCTTCACTCCTGATTCGCACGCTCAACCTTGCGCGCTGTCAGGCAGACAATCCACCTACCGCACCGTCCGAAATTGTGGGGCCACTTCTTGCATCGGCATCACGACGAAGGTCATAGAAGGCAACCCCGACCCGAAACACATCAGCACGAGCTATATCGAGCGCTCGAACCTCACACTGCGCATGCACAACCGCCGATTCACGAGGCTGACGAATGCATTCTCGAAGAAGTTCGAAAGCCACGTCCACATGGTCGCGCTCTATACTGTCTGGTACAATTGGATACGCATTCACAAGTCGTTGCGCGTAACGCCCGCCATGGCGGCTGGGTTGACGAACAAGCTGATGGGCTTCGAGCAGATAGTGGAATTGATCGAAGCCTCAGCGCCGAAAACTGGCCGCCCTCGGAAAAACACCTGAGACACCACCGGTTTGCCGCCGTGCCCGATCCCGTTAGGTTACTCCCCGACGCCGCGACGGCCGCGACCTACGAGGACCCGCCCCATGACGCCCCTGCTTTCCGGCCTGAGAATTATCGAGGGTTCCGCCTTCGTGGCAGCACCCCTGGGCGGCATGACCTTGGCGCAGCTCGGAGCCGACGTCATCCGGTTCGACGATTTGGGCGGTGGTCTCGACGCGGACCGCTGGCCGGTCACGGCCGATGGCGTCAGCCTCTATTGGGCGAGCCTCAACAAAGGCAAGCGGTCGATTGCCGTCGATCTGCGCTCGCCCAAGGGACGCGAAATTCTGACTGCGCTGATTACCGCGCCCGGACCCGACGCGGGCATCTTTTCGACCAATCTCCCGGCGCGCGGCTGGCTCGCCTACGAGACGCTGAAGGCGAAACGCGGCGATCTCATTGCCCTCAACATTACCGGCGCACGCGATGGTTCGGCCCACGTGGACTACACGGTCAACGCCGTGACGGGATTTCCCATGATTACGGGGCCGGTCGGCCACGACGGCCCGGTCAATCAGGTGCTGCCGGCCTGGGACATCGCCACGGGGTATGCAGCGGCCTTGGCGCTGCTCGCGGCCGAACGGCATCGCTCGCGGACCGGACAGGGGCAACTCGTCAAAGTGGCGTTGCAGGACGTAGCATTGGCGGCGACGGCAGCGCTCGGCTACTTCGCGGAGGCCGAGATCAACAAGGTCGATCGCCCACGTTTCGGCAACTCCGTGTTCGGCACCTTCGCCAGCGATTTTCGCACCCGTGACGGTCGCTATTTCATCGTCTGCGTGTTCACGGATCGCCAACTGGACGCACTGTCCAAGGCAGGCGGTTTTGCCGACGCGTTCGCGGGCGTCGAACGCTCGCATGGCGTCGACCTGAAGAACGAAGCCCATCGGTGGCAGCTGCGCGAAGCGATCAGCGCGGTCGTGCGCCCCTGGGCGGCCGCCCTCACCCTCGAAGAGGCCGGTCAACGACTGACCGAAACCGGTGCGCTCTGGGGTCCCTACAAAATGCCGCGCGAGGTGATCGGCGATCCGCTCGTTGCGGCCAATCCCATGTTCTCCCGCGTCGATCAGCCCGGCATCGGCAGCGTGTGGTCGGCGGCCTCGCCCTTCGACTTCGCGGCTGCGGCGAGACTCCCGGCACGACCTGCACCGCGACTGGGAGAACACACCGACGAAATTCTCTCGGGCGTGCTGGGGTTAGCGGATGGCGAGATTGCCCAACTGCATGACGCAGGCGTCGTAAAGGGTACCCGCTGACGCGTTGGTTCCCTGATGTCTCAGCGACGAATCAGCAGAAACGAACCGCAACCCAGCAAACCTCAACATCCCGTGTTGCAACACTGCACCTGTTGGGGCATGTTCCGGCCACGAATCCCGGCCCGGCGTGGGCGGCGGGCTGTTATGCCTGTTGGTTTTTCGCTGTCCATTCGGGTCCACAAATCGAGCCAACGCACCACACTCCGGGGGAGCCCAATCCATGACCAATGTGATGTTGGCGATCATCTTCGGCGGGCTGTTGTCGCTCGTCTACGGCGCACTGACCATCCGGTCCGTGCTAGCCGCAGACGCCGGCACGGCGCGTATGCAAGAGATCGCAGCCGCCATCCAAGAAGGCGCCGAGGCCTACTTGGCGCGCCAATATACGACCATCGCCATCGTCGGCGCTGTCATCTTACTGCTTCTGGGCTTTTCTCCGCTCGGCTGGCTGGTCGCCCTGGGCTTCTTCATCGGCGCGGTTTTGTCGGGCATCGCGGGATATATCGGCATGCTCGTCTCCGTGCGGGCCAACGTGCGCACGGCACAAGCGTCCACGGTATCGCTAGGTGATGGCCTGTCGATGGCGTTCCGCTCCGGCGCGGTGACGGGCATGTTGGTCGCTGGCCTCGCTCTTCTGGGCGTTGCCGGCTACTTCGCCTTTTTGACAGCGCCGGGTCGTTATGCACCCACCGATCGCACCGTCGTCGATGCGCTCGTGGCGCTGGGCTTCGGCGCCTCATTGATCTCGATCTTCGCCCGGTTGGGCGGCGGCATCTTCACCAAGGGCGCCGACGTCGGCGGCGATCTCGTCGGCAAAGTCGAAGCAGGCATCCCCGAGGATGATCCGCGCAACCCCGCCACCATTGCCGACAACGTCGGCGACAACGTTGGCGACTGCGCCGGTATGGCGGCCGACCTTTTCGAAACCTACGCGGTCACCATCGTTGCAACGATGGTGCTGGCGGCGATCTACTTCGTCGGCAAGCCCGAAGTCACGATGATGATGACCTTCCCGCTCGCCATTTGCGCGGTTTGTGTGGTCACGTCCATCATCGGCACATTCTTCGTGCGGTTGGGCGCCAACAACTCGATCATGGGTGCGCTCTACAAGGGCATCATCGCCACGGGCATTCTGTCCCTGATCGCGCTGTATCCGCTGACAGACTATCTGCTCGGTCTGGGCACGACGTTTACGGCTCGCGGGCTGTCGTTCACCGGCATGGATTTGTTCTGGTGCGGTGCCACGGGCCTCGCGGTCACGGCGGGCATCATCGTTGTGACGGAGTATTACACGGGCATCGGTTACCGCCCGGTGCGTTCGATCAGCCAGGCTTCGGTGACGGGGCACGGCACGAACGTCATCCAGGGCTTGGCCGTTTCGCTCGAGGCGACGGCACTTCCGGCGTTGATCATCATTGCCGGCATCATCGTCGCGTTCAAGCTGGCGGGTCTGTTCGGCATCGCCATCGCCGTGACGACCATGTTGGCGCTCGCCGGCATGATCGTAGCGCTCGATGCCTTCGGTCCCGTCACCGACAATGCCGGTGGCATTGCCGAGATGGCAGGGATGCCCAAGGAAATCCGCCGCACGACCGACGCGCTCGATGCCGTCGGTAACACGACAAAGGCGGTCACCAAGGGTTATGCCATCGGCTCCGCAGGCCTGGGCGCCTTGGTGCTGTTCGCCGCTTATACGGAAGATCTGCGCCTGTTCGCCGCCTCGGCGAAGCCCGGAAGCATCTTCTTCGGCATCAATGTCGACACGCTGTTCTCGCTGTCGAACCCCTATGTGGTCGTTGGACTGCTGTTTGGCGGTTTGCTGCCGTTCCTGTTCGGCGGTATCGCCATGACGGCGGTCGGTCGTGCCGCCTCGTCAATCGTCGAGGAGGTGCGCCGTCAGTTCAAGGAAAAGCCGGGCATCATGAAGGGCACCGAAAAGCCCGACTATGCCCGTGCCGTCGATATTCTGACGCGCGCGGCCATCAAGGAGATGATCGTACCGTCGCTGCTCCCGGTGCTGTCGCCGATCGTGTGCTTCTACGTCGTCAAGGCCATCGCTGGTCCTGGTAACGCGTTTGCAGCGCTCGGCGCCATGTTGCTCGGCGTCATCGTGACGGGCCTCTACGTCGCCATCTCGATGACCTCGGGCGGTGGCGCCTGGGACAACGCCAAGAAAGCGTTCGAGGACGGCTTCGTCGACAAGGACGGGCAGAAGCATCTGAAAGGTTCGGAGGCGCACAAGGCTTCCGTTACCGGCGACACGGTCGGCGATCCCTACAAGGATACGGCCGGTCCTGCCGTCAACCCGATGATCAAGATCACCAACATCGTGGCGCTCTTGCTGCTGGCGCTACTCGCCCACTGAGCAGACACACCGCGAACGCCAAACCAAGGGTCGAAATGGAAAGGGGCGGTCGCAAGACCGCCCCTCTCGCGTTCACTGGCCCGAACGCACTTACCAGACGTTCCAGCGAAGTCCGGCCCGTAGGGCGTGTTCGTAAGTCTCGCCGACCGTCAGGAGCGACCGGGTGCCATTGACGTAGGTCATGCTCTCGACGCTGCCGAGATAGGTCATCCGGTAATTGACGTCCAAGAGCACACCCGGCGTGAGCGCAAAGCTTGCACCCGCCATAGCCGCTGCTGCGACCGCAACTTCGCTGGCCTTGCCCTGTGCGGACACGCTGCTGCGGATACTGGTTACACCGGTGCCAGTGTTGGTGATCGTCTCGGTGTTCGAATACTGCCGATCGACGTCGCGCAGGACGAAGCCCGCACCGATGCCGATGTAAGGCGTAAAGCGACCCCGATCGAGCAAATCCCAGTAGAGATTGACGAGACCGACAGTGTTGAGCACGGAGACATGCTCGCGAACGTTTCCGTTGACCGTAAACCCGGTCGGCGTCGGCGGAGCCACCGCGAGATTGACCTGAGTGTAGGCGTAGTTTCCGACCGCGTTGATTTCACTCACGGTCCGCCAATCCACCGTCACGTCACTGCGAAACCTGGGGGACAGGTACAAACCTGCGCCCAAGCCGCCCACCATGAACGTGTCGAAATCTCCCGAGAACCACGAGGACTGCGTCCCGAATGGAGCGAGACTGTCTGCTCCATAAAGCAAGCCGCGCTCCGCCATTGGTGGTGCATCGTGCAACCCGAGCCCCAAGTCCGCGCGCAGATACCAGCGGAAGGTCTCGTGCACCGGCATCGGCGCGGGCACCGGAACACCCGAGACATAATCCTTCATGCCTCCCCGTCCCCGGTCGAGGTCGGCAGCGATCGCTGGCGTCGAGACGAGCACCCCAAGCAACAGGGAGAGGCAGGCCGTGTGGCGTTTCATTGCGGTCAATCCCTCGGGATATGCCGGCGCGCCGAGGCACGGCCGGATGTGACTGAATTCCGATCCCACCGTGACCGGAACGGCACTGCTCACGCAGGCCTTCGTCGAACCCACACAAGGAACGCAACAGGCACTCGTGCCGAGGCACGTCGGTTCGAGCCCGACCACCGGGCGCCGAACGGCGCGGCCGAGTGTTCGATCTCAGTGGCGACCCGCTACGCGGTACAAGAGATCGCCTATGTCAGTCGGGCGCGGAGACGTGGGGCGCCCGAATTCGTCCCACCGCCGCCCTGCCCGATCGAGCGCGAGAACCAACGGTGATGATGTCCTAGAGCGGCAAGATCGCCCAGAAGGATTAAAAAGGGTTTAAGTCGCGTCGCAGTTTCGAACGCATGCGCGTTCGCGGTCGACCCCGGCGGGCATGCCGACGCGCGCCCCGAGCCTTGCAGCCGAGCCCATATTATTTTCGTTTCGTGCAGGTGTGTTTCGGGATCAGGCCGCTTCGGCAGCGCGGCGGACGGCGTCGCAGATGTCACCGACGACGCTGTTGACCAGACCTTCATCGTCGCCTTCGGCCATCACGCGGATGAGTGGCTCGGTACCCGAGGGACGGATAACCAGCCGGCCTGAGGTGCCGAGGCGATCCTCGGCGCCTTTTATCGCTTCCCGCACCCGCGCATCTTCGAGGGGTTTGCCCTCGGAATAGCGCACATTCTTCAGGACCTGGGGCAATGGCTCGAAGCGCCGGCAGACCTCACTGACGGGGCGACCCGACGACACGACGGCTGCCAACACCTGCAGCGCAGAAACGAGCCCGTCGCCTGTCGTGGTGAAGTCGGACAAAACGATATGCCCGGACTGTTCGCCACCGAAGTTGTAGCCGTGCTTGCGCATGTGCTCGACGACATAGCGGTCCCCGACCGCGGTGCGTTGCAGCGACAGGCCCAGTTCAGCCAGATAGCGCTCGAGCCCGAGGTTCGACATGACTGTCGCCACCACACCGCCACCGGTGAGACGGCCGCGCCTGTGCCAACTTTCCGCGATGACGGCCATCATCTGATCGCCGTCGACCACACGCGCCTTTTCATCGACGATAACGACGCGATCCGCATCCCCGTCGAGCGCGATGCCGATGTCGGCGCGAACTTCGCGCACCTTGTCGATCAGCGCTTCGGGATCAGTCGAGCCGCAGTTCAGGTTGATGTTGCGCCCATTGGGTTCGACACCCAGTTTGATGACTTCGGCGCCGAGTTCCCAAAGCGCCTCCGGGGCGACTTTGTAGGCGGCGCCATTGGCGCAATCGATGACGATCCGGAGCCCGTCCAGCCGGATGCTGCGCGGCAGGGTGCGTTTGGCGAATTCAATGTAGCGTTCTTGAGCGCTCTCCACCCGGGTCGCACGGCCGATGCGGTCGGCGGACGCCAGCAACTCGTCGCTGGACGCGTCCATGAGGCCCTCGATTTCAAGTTCCGTTTCATCGGACAGCTTGTAGCCATCCGGATCGAAAAACTTGATCCCGTTGTCCTCGTAAGGGTTGTGCGAGGCCGATATCATTACGCCCACATCGGCGCGCAGCGACCGCGTCAGCATGGCAACGGCCGGCGTCGGCATCGGGCCGAGTTGGAAGACATCGACGCCCACCGCCGTGAAGCCCGACATCATCGCCGTTTCGATCATATACCCCGACAGCCGCGTGTCTTTTCCGATCACGGCGCGATGACGATGTGAACCGTTCTTGGAGAAGACGCGACCCGCCGCCATGCCCACTTTGAGGGCGACTTCGGACGTCATCGGGTGCTTGTTGGCAAGGCCACGAATGCCATCAGTGCCGAAATAGCGGCGCGACATGGTCTCTCCTCACGTCAGAACGAACACGGCTGACCGGCGACATCGCTACGGGCCACCTTAGCATCATCGGCATACCGCCACAGCTCGAATGCCGCCACGCCAACGCGATGATTTTCCCATGGTTTCATGGGGCCGCCCACACGCTTGCCGCCGATCTCACGGATTTGCGTTCCACAAGCGGTTTTTTCGAGGCATGCTCTTCCCTGCGAACACGCCCAAAGGAGTACGCCATGGCACTCAAAATATACGGCCAACCCAAGAGCCGCGCGGTCCGGGTCATCTGGATGGCCGAAGAACTGGGCATCCCCTACGAAAATGTTCCCGTGACGATGGCCGACAAGGCCCACAAGCAGCCTGCGTACACATCGATCAACCCCAATGCCCGACTGCCCGCCATCGATGACGACGGCTTCCGCATGTCGGAGTCGCTCGCCATCAATTATTATCTGGCCAAGAAGCACGGCAAATTCGCACCTCGCGATTTGCAGGAAGAAGCCCAGTGCGTGCAGTGGTCTTTGTGGACCGTCTTCGAAATCGACAAGCAGGTGAACGACTGGGCCGCGCACGACCACATTCTGCCGGAAGCCCAGCGCGACCCAGCCAAGCTCAAAGCCGCCCTGGAGGTGCTTTCGGTGCCGTTCGGGGTGCTCGATGGAGTGTTGAGCAAGAAGCCCTATCTCGTCACGCCCGAGTTCTCCGTCGCGGACCTCAATGTCGCGTCGGCGCTCTACCGGTGCAACAACATGAATTTCGGATCGCAGAAGAATTTGGCGCGCTGGTTCACGGCGTGTTGGGACCGCCCGGCCGCCAAAAAAGCCCGCCAGATCCGCGAATCCTCCTGATCCCTGAAGGAAGATATCGATGCCGCTTGCCCGTATGCTCGAGACGTTCGCAGCAGCCGTTGCCGCCAATGACGGCGCAGCTCTCGCCGCCCTCTTCACCCAGGATGGCGTTTACGACGATTACTTCTTCGGCCCCTCCAAACCGGGCCGCGACGGCATCGTCGAAATGCTGGCGCATTTCCACGAGGGTGGACGAAATTTCCAGTGGGAATTCTTCGATGTGATCGAGGCCGGCGCCCTGGGCTATGCCGGCTATCGGTTCAGCTACGACGCGATCGCGCCTGAAGCCATGGGCGCGCGCGTCGTCTTCGAAGGGATCAGCCGGTTCGAACTCTCCGACGGTCGCATCAAGCGCTACTCGGAAGTGTTCGATCGCGGCATGGCCTTGGCCCAGCTCGATTTTGCGCCCGAGCGTATCAAGAAGATCGGCCTTCGGTACGCCTCCGGCCTGAAGGCACGACCGGAGGCCACGCGGCACCTGACGGCGGCGAAAAGCGCTTGATCCGCCAAGAACACCCCGTGCGCTCGGTCCTATCGGGCGCACAGCTGTTGCAGCCCTTCCTCTCGACTGGCTCCTGCCGGACCCAATTCGTGTGCATTCACCGTTACTAAAGCTTTCATGTCGCGTTCATGACAGGACGGTTTATGTGACAGTGTGGTGACACGCGCGGGCGAGAGGCACGAATGGTCGATGTGGCGAGTGGCGTAACGGGGTCTGGCGACGGGGTTGGCCCGCGCTGGAAAGCGACCCCTCTGTTGCCGTCGTCGCGAAAACTGTCGTGGCGCGCCGTGCTGGCCTTGACCGCAGCAATCTCCGGAACCCTCGCCGTCTCGTTCTGGTTCTATGAAGGCGTCCTCACAAACGTCGTGTTTACGATGGCGGTGACGATCGCTCTGGGCGCACTTCTCACCGCCATGACCCGGCGCCTCCTCATTGCGACCGTTTCCATCGCCGCACTGATCGCCCTCGTCAATTTCGTGTCGTCGGCCAAGCGCGAAGTTCTGGGTATGGTGCTGCACGCCTACGACATCATCTTTTATCTGGGATCGTGGTCGACGATATCCTTCCTGTGGTCGGGTGCTCCCCGTCATGTGATGGTGTTTTTCGTCGGGTTGCTCTTGGCCATCGTGCTCGGCGTGCTCGCATGGCGCCTCGAAACACCGTCTCTGCGGCGCGGCCCGCCGTTGTTGCTCGCCGCAGTCTGCGTGGTGATCGCGACGTTCGCGGCCCTCACGAAACCAGAACGTCGCCAGACCCAATTCTATTGGGACGCACTTTACGTCTCGTCGTTCTACTCGTCGTGGGCCGAGACGGTGGAAACTCTGTGGCGAGGTCAGATCATCGAGGCGGCCACCAGTTCGTCGGGACCTCTGTTTGCGGCAGCGCCGACGTGCGCGCCGGCAAAGAAGCCACCCCACATCGTGTTGATCCACCAAGAGTCGATCGTACAGCCGAGTCTTTTTCCCAAGCTCTCCTACGACCACCGCGTCGATCCGTTTTTCCAGTCCGACGATGGACGCATCCACAATATGCGGGTGGAAACGTACGGTGGCGCGTCATGGCTGACCGAATTTTCCATCCTCACGGGATTGTCGACACACTCGTTCGGCGGCATGCGCCCGTTCGTGCAGTCCCTGCTGGCGGGCAAGGTTCGCGACACGCTGCCGGAGGCGCTGTCTCGGTGCGGGTATCGCAATGTGCTGTTCTACCCGATGCTGCGCAACTTCGTGTCGAACGCGCGGTTCTACGACGCCATCGGCATCCGCGAGATCTACGATATGAAGGCCCAGGGTGCACCCACCACCCACGAGCGTGACGGGTTTTACTATCGCAACGCCGTCACCGAGATGGAGCGCCACATCGCGACCTCGCCCAAGCCGCTGTTCACCTACATTCAGACGATGTCGGCACATTGGCCGTATGATTATCCGTTTGCCCCGGAAATGAACGTGAGCGGCGGCGGCCCCGGCGCCGACCCCGAAATGAGCGAGTATTTGCGGCGGCTGTCAATCGCCAAGCTCGACTATGACGAGCTGCTCGCCGACATCAAACGCCGCCTTCCCGACGAACCAATCCTCATCATCCGTTACGGCGACCACCACCCGATGGCCACCCGCAAGCTGCTGGGTTACGCCGACGATACGGAAGTCGAGGAGGTGGACATCGCAGCCGAGTCGATCGGTTTCATCACCTATTACGCCGTCAAGGCGTTGAACTTCGCCCCTGCGCCGCTCCCTGTCCATGATGCGGTCGATGTGCCGTATCTCGGCGCAATCATGCTCGAGCAAGCGGGCCTGCCACTGTCGGATGCCTATAGGGAGCGCCTACGGTTGATGGCGCGGTGCGATGGCCGCTATCATGGCTGTGCCCGGCGCGGCGAGATCCTGGGCTTTCATCGCCGCCTGATCGATTCCGCGCTGATCGACGGGCGGTGAGGGAATCGCCAAGCAGCAGCCGGCGAAGTGACGCCTCACGATGGTATTGGCCGACCGATCACTTTTTCTGTTTTTTCAGATAATCCTTCGCCGGTCCCGGATCGATGACCGGATAGACCTCGAACGTCGCGGGGATGATCTCTGCCCACTCGTTCAAGAGTTTGTGTAGCGTTTCGTTGTCGGGCACGTCGAGCAGCGCGATGGCACCCCGGCCGGTGCGGGCCCAAACGCCTTTGCACAGGCCCTTTTTCTGCAAGGGGGCCAGCCATTCCCAATAGGCCTGGCGACTGGGCGTCACCACGGAGGGCTTCTCCGGGCGCGGCGTCGAGATGATCATGAACAGCATGCGTTGCCCCTCATTTGAGCCGTGTGCCCGGCTCGTACTGTGTTTCCAGTCGGTTGCCGTGCCGATGCAGAAGGCGCCACGCGCCGTCCTCCAACCGGAAAATGTGCGTCACACGGTTCGACCATCCTGTCGGGCCGGATTTTCCCGCAATGGCGCGCATGTCGAAGGTCTCGATGTCGGTCGTGTAGAACAGCTCCGGCGTGACGATCGTCGTCACGTTCTGGTAGCTGACGGTGCCGCCTTGAAACTGCTGACCCGCCCAATCCCAGCGTTTCGAGACCGCCTCCCAGCCGTGCTCCCAACCACCCCAGCCGTAGAAACTGGTTGCATCGGCGCTGTGCGAATAAAGCGCCTTGATTGCCCCGACATCGCCGTTCGCAACGTCGGCCATGGCGGCACGTAACTGCGCGATGGCCTGCATGTGCGTGGGGCGCTGAATGGCGCCCTGGGGTCCACGATCGGTTGTCACAGCAGACCTCGCCCCGCAAGATTGCGCATCAGGCTCGCCACGCCGAATGTCCACGGCTGGGCTTTGTCGGCATGCACCATGCGGTTCGTCAGTTGTCCCAGTGCCGGCGTTGAGATCGTTACGATGTCACCGACGCTGTGCGTGAAACCCATGCCCGGCTGTCCGCGGTCCTCTGTCGGCGCAAACATGGTGCCGAGATAGAGCACGGCCCCGTCGGGATACTGGTGCGTCTTGCCGATCAACTCACCGACGAGATCGGCGGGGTCGCGTGCAATCTCCTTCATCGACGAACGGCCAGACAGGCGGAAACCGTCCGTGCCTTCGACGTCGAGCGCCACCTCCATGTTGCGTACGGTGTCGAGCGTGAAGCGTGCATCGAAGAAGCGAATGAACGGGCCGACCGCCGCTGACGCGTTGTTGTCTTTGGCCTTGGACAACAGCAGCGCCGAGCGTCCCTCGAAATCGCGCAAGTTCACGTCGTTGCCCAGCGTCGCCCCGACGATGCGGCCATCGGAGGCGACGACCAGGACGACTTCGGGCTCTGGATTGTTCCAAGTGGAGCGCGCATTCAATCCCGCCTCCTGCCCATGCCCGACAGCCGCCATCGGCTGCGCCTTGGTGAAGATCTCGGCATCCTCGCCGATCCCGACTTCGAGGTACTGAGACCACGCACCCTGCTGGATCAGCGTCTGCTTCAGGGCCAGCGCTTGCGGCGACCCGGGCTTCAATGCCCGCAGATCACCACCCAGCAATGCCTCGACAGCACCGCGAATAGCGACAGCTTTTTCCGGGGCACCCTTGGCTTGCTCCTCGATGACCCGCTCCACCATCGATCGGGCGAAGGTGACGCCGGCGGCTTTGATGGCGTGCAGGTCGATGGGCGCGAGCAGCCACGGCTTACTCGAATCACGCGCAGCTTCCGGGGTGTTGGCCAGGATCGCGTCGAGCGGACCCAAGTCCTCGCCCTTCCAGCTTGCCAGAGTGGCCGCGGGATCCGCCAGCTCACAGAGGTCGCGCATGGTCACAGCGTGGCGCGTCACATCGATGACCCGGCCGCGCTCGATCCGCACGACAGCGGGACCAGCAACGTCGGGACGCCACACGCGCCCGGCAAGAGTTGCGTCGGCCGCATCTTCGGGCAACGTGCGGGCGGGCGTCATACGATCGCGCATGGTGGTCTCCTGAGACGTCTCGGGCCCGAAGGCCGCAGCCGCCGCAATGCTAGCAAATATCCCTCGAGACGCGACCGGAGAAATGCCATCTCGGCCAACCACGACGAAGTCGTCTGGCGCGGTGCGCTTGCGGGTATTGGGGCGAGAGGCTAATCGACTGAAGGGTCCACACAGGAATCGGGCCGGCAGGAGGATGGCCCGTGGCAGTGCCCAGGCAGAACTGGCAGGACATTTTTTTTACCGCTCGTGACGGCCTGCGCCTCTATGCGCGCCGCTATCCCTCGCCCGGCGCGCGGGGCCGGCCCGTGGTGTGCCTCCCGGGGCTCACACGCAACGTCCGCGATTTCCATCATCTGGCCTCTTCGCTCGCCGACACCACAAATGCCGATGCACGCGAAGTGTACGCCGTCGACTACCGCGGTCGGGGCCGATCTGCGTACGACCGCGATGCGAACAACTATGCGCTGCACGTCGAGGTTCTCGACGTTCTCGACTTCATGACGATTGCCGGACTGAACGACTGCGCCGTGATCGGCACGTCACGCGGCGGTCTGCTCGTCATGCAGATGGCGGCCATCCGTCCGGGCGCCATCGGTGCCGTCGTGCTGAACGACATCGGCCCGGTCATCGAGCGTGACGGATTGTTGCGCATTGCGGCCTACGTCGGTCGCATACCGCTGCCTGCAAATTGGCCTGAAGCCGAAGCGCTGGTGCGCACCATGAACGAGCGGAACTTTCCGGCGGTGCCCGCGGGCGATTGGAAGGATATTGCCCGCCAGTGGTTCAACGACGACAACGGCCGCCCCGTTCACGCCTACGATCAGAAACTTGCCGAAACCGTCTCCGTCTTGAACGTGCGTTTGCCCACGCTCTGGCCCCAGTTCGAGGCTCTGGCCGCCTGGCCCACACTCGTGATCCGTGGCGAGCTGTCCGATATCTTGAGTGCGGCCACCGTGGAGGAAATGCGGCGGCGCCATCCTTTGCTCGATACGCTCGCGGTTCCCGGTCAAGGTCACGCGCCGCTGCTGCGCGACCGCATCACCGTCAGTGCCATTGCCGATTTTCTCGCCCGTGCCGATTCCCATGGCGCCCAAACCCACCGCGCGAAGGTGCTCGCCTGAGATGACACGCCCCCTCTACGACGTGGCAATCCTCGGCGGCGGACACAACGGCCTCGTGTGCGCCGCCTATCTGGCGCGCGGCGGGGCGCGCGTCATTGTCGTTGAAAAGAACGACACTGTCGGTGGCGCGGCAATGACCGAGGAGTTCCATCCGGGGTTTCGCAATTCGGTTGCCGCCTACACGGTCAGTCTGCTCAATCCCAAGGTCATCGGCGATCTCGAGTTGGCGCGGCACGGTTTGCGGATCGTCGAGCGCCCCGTCGCCAACTTCTGGCCTGTCGATGACACGCGCGGGCTCGTCATGCCGTATGGGCTTGCCGCCCGTCAGAAGGCGATCGCGGAGTTTTCGACGGCCGACGCAGACCGTCTGCCCGCCTACGATGCCGCATTGGAGCGCGCTGCGGGTTTCCTGCGCGATCTTCTTTTGCGCACGCCGCCCAACGCGGGCGGGGGACTAGCCGAGCTCGTGCGCAACGCCGGCCTCGGCCGGCGCTTGGCAGGCATCGACGTCGACGATCAACGCCTGCTGGTCGATCTCTTCACGCGCAGCGCCGCGGAGTTTCTCGACGGTTGGTTCGAGAGCGACGTCGTGAAGGCCGCCTTCGCCTTCGACGGCATCGTGGGTGCTTACGCCTCGCCGTGGACGCCGGGCACAGCCTACGTACTGCTCCACCACTGTTTCGGTGAAGTGAATGGCCGCATGGGTGTTTGGGGCCACGCGATCGGCGGCATGGGCGCGATTTCGAATGCCCTTGCGACGGCGGCGCAAGAGGCCGGCGCCGTCATTCGCACCAACGTGCCGGTGCGCGAAGTGCTGGTGCGTGACGGTCGCGCGGCAGGCCTGGTGCTCGACGGCGGGGAGACGATCCAGGCCCGCATGATCGCGGCCAACGTCGGCCCCAAGCTGCTGTTTCGCGATCTCATCCCCGAGGGCGCCATCGATCCGGCACTGCGTCGACGCTTCCTCGCTATTCGCACCGGTTCAGGCACGTTTCGCATGAACGTGGCGTTATCGGAACTCCCGGATTTCCGTTGCCAACCCGGCACGATCCAACAGGATCACCACGCTTCGGGCATCATCATCGGCTCGAGCATGCGCTACATGGATCAGGCCTATCTGGACGCGCGTCGCGAGGGTTGGTCGCGCCACCCGGTCGTCGAAATGCTGATCCCCTCGACGCTCGACGAGACGTTGGCGCCGGCGGGAAGCCATGTGGCGAGCCTGTTCGTGCAGCACGTCGCACCCCAGCTTCCCGATGGGCGGAGCTGGGAGAACCCCGAGGAAAAGGCGCGGTTTGCCGATGTGGTCATCGACACTGTGACCGCGCACGCGCCCAACTTCCGCGCAACGGTCATCGGCCGACAGGTGCTGTCCCCGCTCGATTTGGAACGTCGTTTCGGCTTGTTGGATGGAGATATCTTTCACGGCGCTTTGGGTCTGGATCAGCTGTTCTCCACGCGTCCCGTCATGGGCTATGCGAATTACCGATTGCCGCTGTCGGGTCTGTACTTGTGCGGATCGGGAGCGCATCCGGGTGGTGGCGTGACGGGTGTGCCCGGCCACAATGCGGCGCGCGAAATTCTGGCCGACCTCAAACGGCTCAATCGCCGCGAGCCACCCTGGATGCGGTAACGGCTCGCGATCCCCGTCGGAAGATCACGGACAGATTGTTGGCGGGCATGTCTTCGATCACGGGCGCGGCGAACCCCTGCGACATTGCCAGCGCGACGATCTCTTCCAGATCGCGCACACCCCAAGTCGGGTCGGTTGCCCGGAGCTGAGCATCGAACTGCGCATTGCTCGGCGCCGTATGCTGGCCGTTGCGACGGTAGGGGCCGTAGAGGGTGAGGATGCCCCCTTCCGACAACAGATGCGCGGCACCGCGCACGAGGCCCACCGTCGCGGGCCACGGCGAAATGTGGATCATGTTGATGCACAGCACCGCATCGGCTCGTGTCACACTCCACTCGGCCGCTGCAGCGTCGAGTGCAACGGCGGGGCGCACGTTGCTCAGGCCCGACGCGGCAACCCAAGCATCGATGCTGGCGCGCGCGGAAGCATCGAGATCGGTCGGTTGAAACTCGAGATCGGGGCCCAGCGCGTGCGCGAAGTGCACGATGTGCTCGCCGGTGCCACTGGCGATTTCCAGCACGAGGCCTCGCTGCGGCAGATGCTTGCGCAGCACTGCGAGGATCGGCTCGCGATTGCGGGCCGTCGCTGGAGCGTATCGGCGCGTGTCGGTCATGCGTGCACCACCGTAGTTCGCTTGCGGCCGAGCATCCAGGCGAACGGGATCGCCGCCAGCGACACCAGCATATAAATCGTAAACGCGTTGAGATACCCGATCAGCGCGGCCTGCCGGTTGACCTCGCCCGCGAGTTTGGCGAGGCCCGGCAGCGTGTCCACCGACCAGGCGCCCGCCACCCATGGCAAATCGAACGATCGGTTGAACACCGACAGGTGCTCCCCGAGCCGGCCGTAATTCTCCCCCGTTGCGCGCACGATTTCGGCCACCGACAACGAGATGAAAAAGCTCGAGCCGATATTTCGCATCAAATGGAAGACGGCCATCGCCTCCGGGCGCTTGGACGCCGGCAGCGTGCGAAATGCGGTGAGCGACATCGGCACCCAGATGACGCCGATCGCCACGCCTTGGAGAAAACCGTTCGCGGCCAGCACGCGCTGGTCGACGTTGAGGTCGATGGTGGAGAGCCAGTAACCGGACATCGCTTGCAGCCCGAACCCCGTGATCATGCCGATGCGCGGATCGGTGCGGCCGAGCCAGTTGGACAGGAAAAAGCCCAAAACGGCGCCCACGCCGCGCCAGCTGATCACAAGCCCGATCAGGCTGTCGGGATAACCCGCGTGCGTCTGCAGCAACTGAGGCAACAAGACCATCGGTGTATGGTTGAGCATGCCGAACACCGTCACGAGCATGAACCCCAGCACATAATTTCGGTCGCGCAGGATATTGGGGTCGATGAAGGGTTTGGGCGCCGTCAACGAATGGGCGACGAAAACGTAGAACGAAACGGCGGCCAGTCCCAACGCCACGAGGATCTCGGTCGATTGAAACCAGTCGAGGCGCTGGCCCCGCGACAGCACGATCTGCGCCAGCGAGAGGGCCGACGCCAGCGCCAGAAAACCAGTCCAATCGAATTCGGGTTTATCGGCGGGTGAGTCTTTTGGCAGCGTGAACCGAAACCCGAAGAACGCCGCCAGTCCGAACGGCACGGTCATATAGAACACATACCGCCACGTATAGATTTCCGCGACATAGCCACCGATCGAGGGGCCGAGCACGGGCCCTGCCATATTGGTCACTCCGAACACGGAAATCGCCATTGCATGCTGGCGGGTGGGAAACACGTTCAGCAGGATGACTTGGCCGAGCGGAACCAGAACCGCACCCCCGCCACCTTGCAAAATCCGCCACGCCACCAGACTTTCCAATGTCGACGCCATGCCGCACAGCAGCGTGCCGATCGTGAACAGCGCCATGCTCCAGACCATGACGTTGCGACTGCCGAACCGGGCCACCAGCCAGCCGGTCATGGGCGTGACAATGGCGGTCGCCAGAATGTTGAACGTCACGGTCCACGCGATCTCGTCTTGGGTCGCGGACAACGCACCCTGCATCTGCGGTTGCAGACCCGACGCCACCAGCACCGTCGCGTTGTAGATGGTCGACCCGAGCACGACCGACGCCATGATCAACCACCGCCGCGTGACAGAGACATTGACGAGTGGATCGGACGGCGTGGTCGTCGTCATCGGCGGGGAATCGATTCCTGAAAGCGCCTATGGCAACACGGGGCGCGGGAGTGCGAACTGACTGGGGCTTCGCGTGATCTCTACCCGACTGCACCGCCCAGCGCCAATGCGCGCAGCGCGTGGCGGTGTCGACGCAGTGCATCCCCATTCGCCGGCTGAGACGAAACGCCAGCTGAAATCACCGGCTTGCCGCTTGGCGCGGGTGCGCTATGCGAGGCGCGCATCGGCTCGAAATTCCTATGTTTCCGGTGATCACTGTCTTTCAGCCGGAGAATAAAGTGCTTCCCGGGTGCTGTTCTAGCACCGCGATGCCCTATAATGGTCATCATGCCCAATCGCCCACCAACACCCACGTCTCCCGTAACCAGGAGTCCCACCATGACTGCACCCTTCCTCGACGGTGACGGACGGCGGGCGCGGATCGGATTGGTGGTGCCGAGCGTCAATACGGTGATGGAGCCCTGGGCGCAGCGGACCGTGCCCGAGGGCGTCAGCGTGATGACGGCGCGCATGTTCATGCCGACCGACACGACCATCGACGCGATCATCGAGATGGACCGCACCGACGGCCAGCGCGCCATTCGGCAACTGTCGAGCGTGTATCCGCATGTCATTGCCTATGGCTGCACTGCATCATCAATCGTGCAGGGGCTGGCCTATGACGCCCATCTGCGCCAGGAGATCGCCGAAGCCTACGATGTGCCGGCCACCACAGCGGCGCACGCCATCATCACCGCGCTGCAGGCCGTCGGCGCCAAGACGATCAGCATCGTGTCGCCCTACACCAAGGCCGTCGACACGGCCGAGCACGCCTACTTCGAAAGTGCAGGCTTCTCGGTCATCGGCGGCGCGTACCTGAGCATCAAGGACGGGTTCAGACTGGCCGAACCCAGTGTCGAGACACTCCTGGACTTGGCCCGGCGCGGCATGGACGTGCGATCCGATGCCCTCGTCATCTCCTGCCTCAACACGCGCTCGCACGCCGTCATCGCGACGCTCGAGAAACAACTGGGCAAACCCGTCATCACCTCGACGCAGGCCACATTGTGGCATTCGTTACGCCTCGCAGGCGTAGAGGATCGGATCTCGGGATTCGGGCGCTTGTTGGAAGTGCACTGACCCCTACGGCGCCTGTTGCAGAAAGGCGTCCAGTTCCGCGCGGGTGGGCAGGCCGGCGCGGCTGCCCAGGCGCGTGCATTCCAATGCCGCCGCCGCACAGGCAATCCGCGCGCATTCGGCAGACGACCGACCCTCCGACAGGGCAAGCGCAAAAGCCCCGTGAAACGCATCGCCCGCGCCCGTGGTGTCGACGACGCTGACCTCGAAACCAGGTTGGCGACAGATTTTTCCGTCGGACTCGAGCCACACATAGCCCTCCGCGCCGAGCGTCACGCCCGCATGGCGCACCCCGTGACCCCGCACGAAACGCAAGCGCTCCTCATCCGTGTCGCCGGGCGCGAACTCGCGCAAAGCCGGCGCGGAAAAGATCGCGTAATCGACCTGCGCCAACAGTCCCGGCAAGGCTTCGCGCGCGCCCAGATCGGCATCGAGCACAGTCGGTACACCGGCCTCGCGTGCCGCACGGAAGAGGGCGCGCGCCCCTTCGAGCCAACGCACATCTGCCATGACGACAGCCGCGCCGACCACACGCTCGAGCGGCAACCAGCTGGTTCCCGATGGGATCGCGGCATCGCGCAGCCCCACGATCAACCGCTCGCCCGTGCCGTCGACGATGATGGCCGAAGTGGACGACCGCGCCTCCTCGAACGCCTGCACGTAGCGAATGTCGACCTTTTCGGCCTTGAGACCGGCGCGGATGGCAACGCCGGCATGGTCGTCACCCGTGCGGCTCCACAGCTCCGCCCGCGCCCCCAAGCGAGCGATTGCGACGGCTGCGTTCGCCGCCATACCGCCACCGACCTCGATGCCTTCGATGGCGCGCACTTTGGTCGGCGTCGCCGGGAAAGCGGCCACGCGGTAAATCCGGTCCAGCGCCGCATGGCCGAGGATGATCAGGCGCTTGCCGGCCATTGGGAAGCCTCGGGGGGTTGTGGCACGCAAAACAGCACTATCGCCAGCCCATGATGGCGACGATCGCGGCGGACCTTATGTCGAAAAGGCGCCGATATGAAGCCGATCGTTGCGAGGTTCTTTTCCCCGCGACCGCTTCGGCTCGCTGACGCTCCCGCACACGTCCCTGGTCACGTCAGGCTGTCGAGGTCATTGCGGAGTGCTGCGCCGGAGCGCCAACGGGAGAGGTTGTCCAGGAAAATCTCGAAGATCGCCTCGTTCTGGCCGAGCGAATGGCTGGCGGTATGGGGCGTGATCATGACGTTGGGGAGTTCCCACAAGGGCGACGCGGGATCGAGCGGCTCGCGCTCGAACACGTCGAGATAGGCGCCCGCCAGATGCCCGCTCTGCAAGGCCACGATCAGATCAGCCTCGACGCACACCTGCCCACGCGCCACGTTGATGACGAGCGAGCCCCTCGGCATGGCTGCAAACACACGCGCATTCGCCAACTTGTCCGTGAGGGGTGACGCCGGACAGCACAGAATGAGCCAGTCCGCCCTTGGCAACACGTCGCTCAAGCCCTCATAGGCAATCGTGCGGTCGCAGGGCTCGACGGGCTCAGGTGTGCGCCGCACTCCGATCACGGATAAACCGAGCATCTTGAGCATCACGGCGAGCTTGCGCCCTATGGGACCCAACCCCACGATCACCGCGCATTGACTCGCGAGATCGCGCGGTGAGCGCTCCCCCAGTCGGGGTTCCCAGGCGTGACGCCGCTGCGCGTCGGCCAGCAGCGGGAATCGACGATTGAGCGCGATCAGCGCGCCCAGAGTGCTGTGCGCCACCGTCACCGAAGTGGCCCCCGATGCCGTCGTGACCTTGACGCCGCGCTCGCGCAGTTCCCGGTAGATCGGACGTTCCGCACCGGCTGGATGGATTTGCAGCCATTTCAGACTGTCCGCCCGGCGAAGCAAACCTTCGAAAAGCCGCAGCTCGCTGGTCGGATTGCCCCGGCTCGAGTTTCCAGTCACCTCGCGCGTCATGAACGCTATGTCGGCGTCGCACGGTCCATCGGTTGCAACCGCGTCCTCGGCCGTGCGAAACCGCAGGCTACCCCGAGGGACTGCGGCCTCGATGCGTGGCCCCCACGTGCGCAGCGCAGAGGCCGAAAGCAGCAAGGTCGTCGGTTTGGCTGTTGTCATGTCACGTGCTTTGCGGATCATATGTCTTGTGATCACGATGCACCGCCGCAGTGTCGTCGTCCAGAGCGACCCTCCCGATCTCGAGAGCCCCGATGTCCGCTTCACTCATTACGCCCGACGCCATCCGTGACACGCATGCACGCATCCAACCCTATATCCGCAGAACGCCCGTCCTCGAGATCAATGCGGCGGAGTTGGGCCTGTCGCCGTTCGCCTTGGCGCTGAAGCTGGAACTCCTGCAGCACACGGGGTCGTTCAAGGCGCGCGGCGCGTTCGCGAGCCTGCTCGGCGAACCCATACCGAACGCGGGCGTGGCGGCAGCTTCGGGCGGCAATCATGGGGCTGCCGTCGCCTTTGCCGCCCAGGCGCTGAACCACAAAGCGCGCATTTTCGTGCCCACCATCTCCTCGCCCGCCAAGATCGATCGGATTCGCAGCTATGGGGCCGATCTGGTCGTCGAAGGGGACCGCTATACGGACGCCCTTGCGAGATGCGAGAAGTGGGTCGCTGCCTCCGGCGCACGGCAAGTCCACGCCTACGACCAGCTCGCCACGCTGCTCGGGCAAGGCACGCTGGGTCTGGAAATCGAGGCGGACCTCCCCAATCTCGACACGCTGCTCGTCGCGGTAGGCGGTGGTGGTCTGATCGGCGGCATTGCCGCCTGGTATGGCAGTCGCATCAAGATCGTTGCCGTCGAGCCGGAGGGGGCGCCGTCGCTGTCGATGGCCCTGACAGCGGGAAAACCCGTCGATGCGCCGCAAGGCAGCATCGCAGCCGATTCACTGGCGCCCTTGCAGGTGGGGCGCTTGATGTTCGAGATTGCGAAAAATCACGTCCACGGGTCGGTTCTGGTGTCGGATGAGGCCATTCGATCGGCGCAAACGCTGTTGTGGGATCGCCTTCGCATCGTGGCAGAACCCGGCGGAGCGGCGGCATTGGCGGCGCTGGTGTCGGGCGTTTATCGCCCTTCGCGCGAGGAACGCGTCGGTGTGCTCGTTTGCGGCGCCAATACGACGGCTGTGGATTTCACGCGGTAAAGGCTCAGATACCCTGGCCTTCGACTTCGCGCTTCAACTCCTCGACAACGCCTTTGGCGCCGGGAAAGAACGGGTTCACGTCCATGAGCTGGCGCATGACGCGCAGGGCGCCGGGCTTGTTGCCCGTATCTCGCCAAATCTGGGCCAACCCCTCCAACGCCTTGAAATGATTCGGCTCCAGCGCCAAAACGCGCCTGAGGTCACCCACCGCCTGCTCGTACTTGCTCTGAGTGAAGTTGAGATAGGCTCGACGGTTGAACCCTTCGGCAAAGTCCGGCGCCAGGCCGATCACTTGGTCGAGTAGCTTTTGCGCCTGTTCGAACTTCTTCCCAGCCATTGCTTTGGCGGCGCGCTCCATCAGCAGATTGACCGTGTCACTGCCCGAGATCAGCCAAAGCCGCTCGATCCGCTCGGAAGTTTTTTTGGCCTGCGCCTCGTCCTCGGCGGTTGCGAGGTGAGCATACAGATCGTTCAACAGCCGTGCCTTCTCCTCGGCCGTTTTGGGAACCCGATCGAGCGGATTCTTGGGCGCAGGAGCCGGGCGCTGCTGAGGATTGGTTGTAGAGGGGGCGTCGACGGCCGGCGGGGGCGTTGGAGACGGCGCCTGCGCCGCCAAGGGTCCCGCAACTGAAAGCGCGGTGGCAAACAGACCACCGGCAATCGGCCAGAATCGTCTCGAATGTCTCAGGGTGCTCATGACACCCAATGTAATGCGAGAAAACCGTGGCGTCAAAAGCACAAGCCACAAAAAGACAGGCCGGCCAAAAAGGATGGCGGCCCGCAATCTCAGCCCTGACGCGCCTTGAACCGGCGGTTGGTCTTGTTGATCACGTAAACGCGGCCTTTGCGGCGCACGACTCGGTTGTCGCGATGGCGGCCGCGCAGTGATTTGATCGAATTCCGGACCTTCATGGCGTTGTTTCCTGGGTCTGCTGTGGCCGCACGCCGAAGGCCTGCCGCGCCGAACTCCGGCTGCCAGCCGACACAGATCGACGGGGCCACGGAATGAAGAGCGCGCAACCTAGGCGCGCCGCTGCCTGCTGTCAACGGCGGGTTGTACCACCGATGTGGTCTTTTTGGCTGTCAAACCGAGGTCCCGCGGCTTTTCGCTTCGCTCGGGTGTTTTTGGGCTGACTGCGTCACCTCAAAGGATGACGGACGGCACGGACAACACGGCGCCGATTGAAATCGCGACGCCGTAGGGTATCAGACCTTTGCGTACCCAACTGGGAAAAAAGCGAGACAGTTTGCTGGGCGACCAGCCCGTCTCGTCCCAGAACAGGTATTTCTTGCCGGCCAAGACGATGATTGCCAGTGCGCCGCCAAAAAGCGCCATCAGAAACAGAAAATCAAAGACCTGGATCGGTCCAGTCCACAGCGCCACTGCGGTCATGAGTTTGATGTCACCCGCCCCCATGTAACCCAAGCTGTAGATGCCGAATCCGATCACCAGAACGACCGCGGCAGTCAACAGGTGGTTGCCTATCGGAACGGATTTGCCACCGACGAGGCCGAACAGCACGAACAGCGCGATGGTCGCGAGCGAGATCCAATTGGGGATACGCAGGGTTTTCAAGTCCGTGATCGACGCGTACAGCATCAAGAATATGAACGCTGCGGCGATAGCCGAATTGGCTGAAAGCGACATAGATGTTCCCCGGTAAATGCGGACGTCAGGACGGCGGACCGCAGGACGGCGCGAGACTTGGGCGGATCGAGGCGATAACGGTCTGCGCGATGCGTGGTGCGACGGCTGCAGATTGACACCATACATTTACCAAAAGATTGCGGCCGGGGTGCTGCGGGTCCCGGCAACCGACTGAACGCGGCCCCATTGCACTCCCCGCACAGAGGTCTTAGAAATACTGATGTTCCGAGGGGTGCGCCGAGCGGGCGCTGAGACAGTCCCTTAGAACCTGATCCGGGTCATGCCGGCGAAGGGACGGAAAATGGTAAACAAATCCGCCACATCTCGAGGCAATCCGGCGCTCCCTGAGCTTTCGGGCGCTCCATCCTTGCCGACATCGCTGCGCGTCTGACGCAGCACCCCCTCACATCCCGCACACCGCCGGAGGACATGATGAACAAGATCACGCGCAAGAAAGACCTGATGGTCCCTGAAGTGACGACAGGATCGATTTCGGGCTCGAGGAAAATCTACACCGCACCAGAAGGCTTCGCCGACGTTCTCGTCCCCTTCCGCGAAATCCCCTTGCAGAAGGAATCGGGCGAGGCACCGTTCCGCGTCTACGATCCGTCAGGACCCTACACAGATCCCGCCGTTACGATCGATGTCGAAAAGGGCCTCTCCCGCCAGCGCACAGCGTGGGTGGTGGAGCGTGGCGGCGTCGAGGAATACGATGGCCGCGAGATCAAGCCCGAGGATAACGGCAACGTCACCGGCCGGCACCTCGCGCGCGATTTCCCGAACAAGGCCAAACCCCTGCGCGGTCTCGACGGTCACATGGTGACCCAGTACGAGTTCGCCCGCGCCGGCATCATCACAAAAGAGATGCGCTACGTCGCGCATCGCGAAAACCTCGGCCGCGCCGCAGTGTTGGACCGCGCCAAGGCTGCACTGGCCGACGGCGAAAGCTTCGGGGCCTCGCTGCCCGAGCACATCACGCCCGAATTCGTGCGTGACGAGATCGCGCGCGGCCGCGCCATCATCCCCTGCAACATCAACCACGCCGAACTCGAGCCGATGATCATCGGCCGTAACTTCCTGGTGAAGATCAACGCCAACATCGGCAACTCCGCCGTGTCGTCGTCGGTTGAGGAGGAAGTCGACAAGATGGTGTGGTCGATCCGCTGGGGCGCCGACACGGTCATGGACCTGTCGACGGGCCGCAACATCCACAACACCCGCGAATGGATCCTGCGCAACTCACCCGTGCCCATCGGCACCGTGCCGATCTATCAGGCGCTCGAGAAGTGCGGCGGCGACCCTGTCAAGCTGACCTGGGAAATGTATCGCGACACACTGATCGAGCAGTGCGAGCAGGGCGTCGATTACTTCACCATCCATGCCGGCGTGCGCCTCGCCTATGTGCCGCTGACCGCAACCCGCGTCACCGGCATCGTGTCGCGCGGCGGCTCGATCATGGCCAAGTGGTGCCTCGCGCATCACAAGGAGAGCTTCCTCTACACGCACTTCGAAGAAATTTGCGACATCATGCGCGCCTACGACGTGTCGTTCTCTCTGGGGGACGGCCTGCGTCCCGGCTCCATCGCCGACGCCAACGATCGCGCCCAGTTCGCTGAGCTCGAGACGCTGGGTGAACTGACCCAGATCGCCTGGAAAAAGGGCTGTCAGGTGATGATCGAAGGCCCTGGCCACGTGCCGATGCACAAGATCAAGATCAACATGGATAAGCAGTTGAAGGAGTGCGGCGAGGCGCCCTTCTATACGCTTGGGCCGCTCACGACCGACATCGCGCCGGGCTACGATCACATCACGTCGGGAATCGGTGCGGCCATGATCGGCTGGTTCGGCTGCGCCATGCTCTGCTACGTGACGCCCAAGGAGCATCTAGGCCTGCCCGATCGCGACGACGTCAAATACGGCGTCATCACCTACAAGATCGCCGCCCACGCGGCCGACCTCGCCAAGGGCCACCCCGCCGCCCAGCTTCGCGACGACGCCCTGTCACGCGCCCGTTTCGACTTCCGGTGGGAGGACCAGTTCAACCTGGGCCTCGACCCCGATACGGCGCGCGACATGCACGACGCGACGCTGCCCAAAGACGCCCACAAGGTCGCCCACTTCTGCTCCATGTGCGGCCCGAAGTTCTGCTCGATGAAGATCACGCAGGACGTGCGCGATTACGCCGCCAAACAGAACGAACAAGCCGCCGGCATGGCCGCCATGAGCGACAAGTTCAAGGAAATGGGCGGGCAGGTGTATCTGGACGCGGAGAAGGTGAAAGAAAGTAACAAGACGTTGGGGTGAAGGAGAGGTAGCGGAGCCGGCGGCGATGCCCGACATCATCATCGTCGCCGGTCCGAATGGCGCGGGTAAGAGTCCGTCCGGATAACTCCAATGTCATTTCAACAGCCTGACGATTCGTCGAAGCATCAGTCGGATCATGGCGAGGATGAGAAAAGCCGCAGCGGTGCGTGTGCGGTTTTCGTAGTCCTTCGCGAGCCTGCGGCAGCGGCCGAGCCAGCCGAATGTGCGCTCGACGATCCAGCGCCT
>JANOHP010000011.1:0-7317 GCA_031406575.1 Hyphomicrobiales bacterium | reverse complement strand
TCGTGACGGATGATGATGCGATTGTCCTGCTTGATGATCACGCGGTTTCCGGGTCCGGGTTCTTGAATGACCGTCCGCCTACCGTCATCCTCGGTGCGCTGGGTGCGGCCCGTTTTCAGCTCCTCCAAGCGCGGCCCGGGTGCGGTTTCGCGCGGAGCCCGGTCGGGCCGTAGCGGCGGCGGGGCGATGACTGCAGGTGGTGGCGAACCGGGAGCCTGCGGACCCTTCGCCTGTGGTGTGGTTGGCTCGCCTTTTGGCGAGGCGGTTGGGCCCTTCTCTGACGGCAACGGCACCCCGGGGACGACCTGCTTGGGGAGATCTTTCTGGCCCCCTGGCCCTGGACCGGCTCCTTTCGGCGCGTCCGGGGACAGCGCCTTGGCAGCTGGAGGCGCACCAGGCGAGACCGGCGGAATCAACGCCTTTTGCTCAGGCGGCGCAGTGCTCTTCTCCCCCGGCGATCCGGGAGGCTGCTGCCCCTGCACCTGCGGTGCGGCCGGCTCACCCTTCGGCAAGGCGGTTGGGCCCTTGTCTGACGGCAGTGGCTGTCCTGGGATGACCTGCTTGGGACGCTCTCTCTGACCCTCAGGAGCAGGGCCAGCTCCTTTCGGCGCCTCCGGGTGCAGCGTCTTCGCAGCGGGAGGTGCAACAGGCGCGACCGGCGGGCTCAGCGATCTCTTTTCGGGCGGAGGCGTGCCTTTCTCCGGCGGCAGAGGTTCTTTCGCGGCTGGCGGAGCTGGTGCCATCTCTGGTGGCGGCGCAATCTGCTTGGCGGGAGGCTGCGGCGGCAATGTTTTTGCCGGAGGCGGTATCAGCTCCCTCGCCGGAGGCGTTGGTACCGACTTGGGGGTGGGAGGCCGCTCGTCGACCGGGGGAGGCGGTGGTGCCGCTTTGGGAACTGGCGGCAGCGGTGCCTGTGGATCAGTCGGCCCCTTCTCCTGGCTTTTTGGGCGGCTGCGCTCGCGCTTTTGCTTCTCTTCCTCGCTCAGCGGGGTCTCGACCTTGGGCGCCTGCGCCAGTTCCACCGGCTGCGTGCCCGCGGCCGGCTGGGCCACCGCAGTCGCGACCAGTGGAAAGAAAATCGCACTCGCGAGAGCGCCCAATCGGCCAGCAATCATGTTCTGGTTCCCCATCATAGACCCGCACCGGATGAGCGGTCACCACGGATGCTTAGGCAGACAAGCGTGCCCCTGCCCGCTTTGTTCCGTCCCCGGCCACGATTGATCAGCCTCGTTGCATTCCGCATCGTAGCCGCATGGCGCGGGACGTCCTTTACCGGCGATACCTATAGTCGTCGTAGTCTCGATCGTTTCGTCGTCCCCGGTAGCGATCCTGACCGTCTTCTGAGAACCCGTGGAGTCGGCACGGACCACTCACCGCACGTTCGGTAATCCTCCCGTACCAGTCGACATGGAGATGGAAGCGTGTCCCCCCACGGCAGGCATCGACCTGAAATGGCGCTTCGGGAACAAGGAAGCGGATGGAGGAGTACCCGCGCTCCTGCAGTTCGTATCGGAGCTGCTGCGCATCGTGCGCAGTCGCGACCGTGGCCGAAAGAGCTAGAAATACGGCAGCAGCAAGGACGGGTTTTGACATGATGATCCTACCCATTGAAGAAGACGCCTGAAAAATACGTGCTGTTTTCTGAACAGCGCCAAAATGGCTTGTTCATCAACCAGAGTCTGAAAATGCGCAACGATGACAAGGCGCGCTATGCGCTGCTGATGACGGTGCGCTGCCTCGACGAGAACATCGTTCTCAACAGCGAAATCGCGACCGAGATTTCCGACAAAATCGGTTATTTCCGGGGCTGGCGTCAGCAGACACTGTAAAGCTGCGCAAATCTTGCGACGCCCGAGGCAGACGATCGACGTTCAGGTCGGCGGCGAAGCGATCGAATGTAGGCCGGCCATCAGTCGCGTTCTGTTCCCCGACTGTCAGCAACGTCGCGATTTGTTGCGACCGGCATCCGCATCGCAAATGATGCGACCCGGCCATTCCGAATGGTTGCGCAAATCGTTGCTCGACACCGGCGCCGCAGTGTTATTTCCGGAATGGGCCTTGAAACCCAACACATCGTTCCGGCTTTTCAATCTGAAAAGACGGTTGCGACAATACGGTTTCTTCTCGGCTGCAGCCGAATGGTCCGCGTGAATTTTGCGGGAGTGGGTGCAGCACTATGCTGAACTGTAGAGCAGAACCTGCAACGGGCGCCCGACCAACTCATTGAATCTAAACAGTTACAGTTCGCACAATCGTCTTTGTAATCAGGGGGTCGCAGGTTCAAATCCTGCAGCCGGCACCATGAAAATCAAAGTGTTAGAGTGCCTTTGCCCAAGTCCGATCGATCGCCATCATTCACATAGCATTCACGTGGGGCATGATGATCGTGGATGGATGGGGCCAACGCGTGTGCCCGCGCGACTTAGTGAACATTATTTAAACGTCGTTCATATTACTGCTTGGATCGCCGACGTCTATAACGGTCATCTACGGGATCGTTTTCGCGACCGTGAAGAAGGCCCTACAGACCTCAATCCGGGACTGGACATAAGTGGGAGACAAAATTAGGAGACAAAATTGCTCGCTGGGCTCCTCGATGCTGCACTTACGAACGCGGCACAGGGCTCACCACTGCCGGAATTTTATTCCGGCGCAACCGAACGAATCGGCCGCCTCAGTGAGGGACTTTGTCTCCGGCGCTTACAGCCCGAGTCGCGCCGAAACAGATTTCTGGTCAACCACCAGAATAGCGGTCGACTTACGACAGCCCCCGCTCGGCCAATTTCCGTACTCTATTCAGGCGGCGTGGCGGCGCAACGAACGAGAGACGGCAAAGGTCGGCAGCAGTGTGACCCTGCCTAGTTCCAGGTCAAAATGATGCGCGGCGTAGCAATCGGAGGCGAGGGTGTCGACCGAGTTCAAGGCGGCGCACGACATGACCAGAGCCGCCGATGCATGGACCCGCTGCCGCATTGTCGACGACGAGGAGAGCGCGTAGCGTCGAATGCTCGGGCGATCGTTGGCAATTGCTCATGGCTTCAAACCCGCCGGCGGATTTTCTAGTCTTCGTACCCGGTCGCCCGAACCAGTCCCTCTCAGGCTCAGGGCAGCGCATCGGCCTCCAAGCTCGTTGGAGTCTCCGGCTCCGAGCTGGCCGATCAAGCCAGCTCGCCATTCCGCTTACATTCGTGCCGAGTCAACTGGCGTGCGAGCTGCGCCTGCTGCGGCCTCGAGGCTGGTATGCGACCTGGCGACACACGGCCCGGAACACCCTCCTCCTTCAGAAGAAGAGTAGAGTTCAATTCCCAAGGAAGGCCAAGAACGCCCAAAAGCGCGTTGGCGATAGCGACCAGCGGCTCAGAAAAGGGCGGCTGCGGGTGCCGTCAGATGCAGTCGCAGAAATACCAAACCTCGACGCTCATGATAATAGGCCGCGCTCTCGACCGACCGTCACCAACGCCGACCACGGTCGTAGCCATAGGAGCGCTCACCGCTCCTGTCGCTCCATTCGGCGCGACAAGGACCGATCGGGGCGCGCTCCGTTATTCTGCCGTAGTAATCCATGTGCAGATGGAAACGTTCTCCGTCACGGCATGCGTTGGCCTGGAAGTCGGGCGCCTCGGCTACGAGGAAGCGAATATCATAGAAGCCCCGTAAACGGAGTTCGTGTCGGACTTGGTCGGCCTCGTGAGCTGCCGCAGGAAGAGTGGCGAGTCCGAAAAGCGAAAGCGCAGAAGTGGTTACTAGAATTTTACGCATGGATATCTCCTTGCACCGCAGATCACCCCAGCAAGAACTACTCCTTCGCCGATGAACGGCCGATCAACCGGCAAGTTATCAGCCGTTCATCACGCTAGACGTCGATCAGTAGTAGATTTCCACCCAAGTATCGTCGATAAATATGACATCCACGGTGAACCAGTAATACCATTCATCCACGCCATCATCGAACCAGTATCCGTAGTAATAATCTGAGTACTGGGCGAGTTGCACCCCTGCCAAGATTACACCTGGTGCCGATTCAGCCAATTTTTTCTTTGACTTTACCTTGCGAACAGGGAGGTTGCCCTTCCCAGGATCGGAGGCGATCAGGCCGACGACTTTACCATTGCTCACTTCAGCGGAGACATCGATACGACCAGCCTTATCGAGCTTGTGCTTCCCGTTCTGCTTGACCTTCCCACCGAGAAGGGCACGAGCGTCCTTGTGGTTTTTCTTCTTTGCTTTCTTTTCTTTTTGCTCTTTTTGCGCCAGGGCGAGGCCAGAGCTTCCGACGGCGCTCGCTACCGCGAGCAAACCTACAACCATGCGCCTATTCAGCATCACATCAGCTCCTGGGTTATCAGAATACGTTCAACTCAGAATGTGGTGAGTTTGATCCCTACCGATGCATGATCGCTCGGGGCGGCCGCGACTTCTCTGCCCGCCTCGGGGATAGCAGCACCATGCGAGGTGCGAGCAACCTCAGCGGCGCCATGAGTAGTGATCATGGCGTGTGCGGGGATGATCGCGGTGGAAATCACCATGTAGATCTCGCAGGGCGCGGTGGTAGGCGCGGTGCTCCCCTCGAGTTTCGAACCCATCCCGATGGGCATGTTGGTGGGCATGGTCGACTCGACGGTGAATTTTCCGGTGCTCGGAGTGGTCATCGGAATGCCGGTCGTATGTGCTGTCGGCAAAGGCCGGAGAGACCGAAGCGGTCAACATCAATGCAGCGGCAGTTAGAAGATTTTTGGTTGTCGTCATCACTGTGCCTTCCATGAGAAGACCGTCTCGTCGGACGGCTGGATTTTCCAGTCTACGGCATCAAACCTGAATGACGAGGGAACGGCTGCATATCTCCCATTCATGAGACAGTTCCTCCCACGCACCAACGCACAAGCGGCCGGCATATGTGGGGGTTGACTCAGAAGCGGCTCCGCAGGAACGTGCTTGAATTCGCATCACAACTCGACGCCCTGCACTCACTGATGCGTCCCATCCGGCTTCAAGGAGGCCTTCATGACGCTGCGCAAATTCATCATCGAGCGCGACATCGCCAAGGTCGGTACGTTCGAACGTGATCAGCTTCGCGGCGCGGCACAGAAGTCGAACGAAGTGCTGCGCCAGCTCGGTCCTGACATCCAATGGGTCGAGAGTTTCGTCGCCGGCGACAAGACGTTTTGTGTCTACATGGCCAAAGACGAAGCCATCATCAATAAGCACGCCGAGATCAGCGGCTTTCCTGCGACGAAAATCACGGAAGTGCGCAAGATGATCGACCCCACAACCGCCAACGACTGACGAACGACCCTTTCGCTGTGCGGTTTGGCTTCGAGGTACCGAGCGCCTGGCGAACCGTACCCCGCGCTGTGGATGAGGGAGGAACTTCATCGGTGCGTGCAAGCAAGAGTGACAGGCTTGCGATATCCATTCACATCATGCCATCCTCACCCGATAAACATCAGGAGGACTTATGAAACGCAGCGCATTGCTGACCCTTGTGGTCGGCGGCTTTAGTCTGTTCCTCCCACCCGCGGTCTCCGCCCAAACCCCCGCTCACACGATGGTCGTACCGTCCGAACTGAAATGGGCACCAGTTCCTTCGTTACCGCCAGGCGCGCAGATCGCCGTAATACAGGGGCCAATGAACCAGGCTCTGCCATTCACCGTCCGATTAAAATTTCCAGCGGACTACAAGATTCCGGCCCACTCCCATCCTGCAATCGAGCACGTGACCGTCATCTCGGGGACCTTCAATATGGGCACGGGCGACAAGCTCGATCAGGCAAAGACAATGGCCCTGCCGCCGGGCGGGGTCGCTATTATGCAGGCCAAGACGAACCACTTTGCCTGGACCAAGGAGGAGACGATTGTTCAGCTCCACGGAGTTGGGCCTTGGGAGGTTACCTACGTTAATCCGGCCGATGACCCGAGAAAGAAATAACTGGAACAATGGACGCTGACGCATACGCAAGCAGCGCGCACGCTTGTGACTGAGCGGAGGGATCGGCTCGGCCCCAAGACGACCCCTACCGCTTCGACTAAGGAGAGCCACACCATGCAAAACTCATCCGCAACCATCGATTTTGCCGCTATTAAACAGCGCCAACAGGCAACCTGGGCAACCGGTGACTACGCGGTCATCGGCACGACGTTGCAGATCGTTGGCGAAACTCTCTGCGAGGCGGTCGATATTCGTCCTGGGGAGAAGGTGTTGGATGTCGCCGCCGGGAACGGCAACGCGACCCTCGCCGCCGCCCGTCGCTTTGCGCATGTCACGTCGACGGACTACGTTCGAACCCTTCTCGATCGCGGCAAGGAGCGCGCTGATGCCGAGCGCCTCACCGTCACGTTCCAAGAAGCCGATGCAGAGGCTTTGCCCTTTGCCGATGGGTCTTTCGACGTCGCGCTCTCGACCTTTGGCGTGATGTTCACGCCCAATCAAGAGAAAGCGGCGGCAGAGTTGGGCCGCGTGGTTCGCAAGGGTGGTCGCATTGGTCTCGCCAATTGGACACCAGACAGTTTCATTGGTCAGCTTTTCCAAACTATCGGGAAGCACGTGCCGCCGCCAGCAGGCGTTAGCCCTCCCGCACTATGGGGCACGGAGGAACGCCTCGCCCAGCTCTTCCCCGGCTGCAAAGTTCAAGTGACCAAACAATTTTTTAAGTTTCGCTACACGTCGCCGCGACATTGGCTCGAGGTTTTTAGGACCTACTACGGCCCGACCAACCGCGCATTTGCCGCGCTTGACGTTTCAAAGCAGGCCGCCCTCGAGGCCGACATCGTCAAACTGCTCGAAACCATGAACAGTGGCGGCAAGGACACCCTGATTGTGCCGAGCGCGTATCTTGAGACCGTGATTGTGACGTGAACTGCGCGACGGTGCCCGCCTTTCACTCGGTCCCAAAGCGCCGGAGCCATCCTGTCGCTTTTATCAAAGCCGGTGCCCGCGCGGCCAGCTTGCGCGTCGCCTATCTTGACTATCGGGGGGCTTGTTGACGAATCGTCACTTGGACCGCCCACGGCGAAATGAGGCGGTTCGCAGCCGCGGTTGGACCCCTAGCAGGCGGCAGAGGTGAAGGCATGGACAAAGAGACCGCGCATCGCTGGCTCGAGGTTGCCCGGTTCGGAAGCGCGCTCGCGGGTTTGCTCGGGATCCTTCTGGCGAGTATCGGCTGGGTCGTCCGGATTACACCGCCGTCGGACGGAACCGCGATCTACTGGTGGCGGGCTAGTGCTGTTGTACTTCTGGCGGGGTTGATTATTGGAGTTACCGGCGCAGCACTCGACAAATGGACTGACCGCTCGGCCAAATAGATTGGTAGCGGGCCATGA
>JANOHP010000227.1:0-34110 GCA_031406575.1 Hyphomicrobiales bacterium | reverse complement strand
CCATTGCTGAAACGGCCCGCAGTCCGCGCAACTCCCGCAATGTGCGGCAGTCCATCGCAGTGAGAGGGCCGTTTGGGTGAACCAATCACTGCCACGTCACAATCAGCCCAATGGTCGCACAGAAATTTGCCGACAGGTAGGCCCACGCGCAAGGCTCGCCCACGACCACGGATAACCCGTTGATACCTCGTCTTGTTCCGCTGGGTCGCTGGTCGGTGGCCGGCACGATCACGCGCCCACCAGACGTGGCAGGATCACCTAATTTGATTGCCGAAATCGTCGACCGGCGGTCTTGGGACAACGGCGGCAGGGCTGGCCGTTCCCACGGTCGGCGCGGGTCGTGCCTGCCAGTGGAGGCGATGCGCATCGCTGTTGTGGCTTCGAGGGAACCCTGTGCGTTCGGCACCCGCCTTCGGCTCGGTTGCTAGGGCGCTGGACGACGCGTAAAGGTGATATCCTCACCCGGTGCGTATGGCTCGACAGAGCCGGCCAGTCGACGGGCGGGAGCCTGAAGCTTCCGGCAATAGGGGCGGGTCGTGCGTGTCGAAGGGCTCGTCGATCGGTCGTTGGAGCACCACCGCCGCGCCACATTTCGCTCACGATGACGTCATAGAGCGCAATGAAGACCAGTGCTGAACTTCGCCGAGGACTCAGGGGTCATGAATCAGAAGAGCACGATCGTTCTCGTCGATGACGAGCGCAACATTCTCTCCTCGCTGCGCATGGCGTTGGAAGGCGAGGGCTACAAGGTTCGCACCTACAGTGACGGAGCTTCGGCCCTCGAAGCGTTGACGGAGGAACCCGCCGATCTCGGCATCTTCGACATCAAGATGCCGAAGATGGACGGCATGGAATTGCTGCGCCGCATGCGCCAGCAGTCGGATATGCCGGTCATCTTCCTCACGTCGAAGGACGAGGAGATCGACGAGCTGTTCGGCCTGAAAATGGGCGCGGACGACTACATCCGCAAACCGCCGTCCGTGCGCCTCGTGGTGGAGCGGGTGAAGGCGATCCTGCGCCGGTTCCAAACCAAAGACGGCCAGCCGACCATCAGCGAGGCCGATCGCATGCTCGAGCGCGGCAAGCTGCGCCTCGATCCGGAACGCCATACCTGTCATTGGGACGGCAAGGGCGTCACGTTGACGGTCACGGAATTCCTCATCCTGCAGGCGCTGGCGACGCGACCCGGTGTGGTCAAGACCCGCGACGCCCTGATGGATGCAGCCTACGACGATCAGGTTTATGTGGACGACCGCACGATCGACAGCCACATCAAGAGACTGCGCAAGAAGTTCAAAGTCGTGGACGACAACTTCGACGTGATCGAAACGCTGTATGGTGTCGGCTACCGCTTCAAAGAAATGTAATCGGCGAGCGACGAATCCCATGGCGTTGGATACGAGCGAGCCTCCCGGTCTGGCGTCGTCGAAGGGCTCGTTCGCCAAGTCTCTATCGTGGTCGATGCTGGCCTATGCGGGCGGTCGACTGCTGCGGACCGAGCAGCTCGCGGCCTTGGGTCAACGCGCACAGCGCACCGGGCCTTATCGGTTTTTCACCCGCTCCCTGGCGCGGCGCATCTTCGTCTCGAACCTGCTCGGCCTGCTGGTGCTGCTGATCGGCATTTTGTGGCTCAGTCACAATCACGACTGGTTGATTGCGGCCAAACGCGAAAGCCTGCGCGTGCAGGGTGAGATCGTGGCGGCCGCCATCGCGGCCAGCGCCAGCCTCGAGACCGACCGCATCACCTTCGAGCCGGAACGGTTGACCGAAACGCCGGTGACCAAGTTCCCCTTCCGCGACGATGCATTCGCCGCCTTCGAGCTGTCGTTGCGACCCGACAAGGTCGGCCCCGTTCTACGCCGCCTCATTCAGACCACCCACAATACGCGTGCGCGCATTTACGATCGCGACGGTGAGCTGATCGTCGATACCGCCCAGGTCGGCACCGGCGTCCAAAACCGGCACGACCCCGCACAGCGCATCCGCACCAAAACCCCCTGGACGCGGATTTTGTCCTTCTTCGATGGATCGGATTTGCCGCTCTATCGCGAGATCGGCGCGGCCAACGGCAATGCCTATCTCGAGGTGCGCCAGGCGTTGCAGGGGCGCAGCCCGCAGCCCATGCTGCTGATTGACGAAGGCGGCGAGCAGATCGTGTCTCTGGCGGTGCCCGTTTTGCGCCGCAACGCCACGCTGGGTGCGCTGTTGTTGTCGACGCGGCCGGGCGAAATCGATGAAATCCTCGTCAAGGAACGCTGGATCATTCTGAAGCTGGCGTTGATGGCGTTTCTGACCACGCTGATGGCCTCGACGCTGCTTGCGCGCACGATCGCGGGTCCCGTGCATCGCCTGTCGGTCGCCGCCGAACAAGTCAGCCAGAGCATCAATGCGCGCGCCGAGCTGCCCGATTACTCGCAACGCCCCGACGAGGTCGGCCAGCTGTCCGAAGCCGTGCGCCGCATGACCGAAGCGCTGTATCGTCGCATCGAGGCCGCCGATACGTTCGCCGCCGACGTCGCGCACGAGTTGAAAAACCCGCTGGCTGCCGTTCGCGTCATGGCCGAGACGCTGGTGACCTATGCCAAGACGCCCGAGCAGCGCGACCTCTTGATCAGCGAAATTCAAATCGAGCTCGAGCGGCTCAACCGTCTCATCACCGAAGTGTCGGAGGCCTCGCGCCTCGAGGCCGATATCGAGCGACAGACCAACACAGTGTTCGACCTGAGCGACGTTCTGAAAGAGGTGGTCGGCGTGCTGTCGGACCTGCACGCGCCGCGCCAGCGCTCCATCACGCTCGACATCGAGAACAGGCCGAGCGGTGCCGGCGACCGCGAGCTGATGATTTCGGGGCATTCGGGGCGTATCGCCCGGGTGGTGACGAACCTGCTCGACAACGCGTTGTCGTTTTCACCAGCGGGTGGGCAGGTGCGGCTTGCCGCGCGCCGCGTGGGCGGGGAAGTCGAAGTAGTCGTCGAAGACGACGGCCCCGGCATTCCCCCCGACAAACTCGATGACATTTTCACGCGCTTTTACTCCGACCGGCCCGACAGCGATCAGATTACGGGCAAGAATTCGGGGCTCGGCTTGAGCATCACCCGCCTGATCGTCAATGGCCACGGCGGGCGGATCTGGGCCGAAAACCGGCACCGCAGCGGTGGCGACGTGATCGGAGCACGGTTCGTCGTCCGGCTGCCAGAAAGAGGATCGACCAGTCTTGGACGGCGCATCTAGGCTGCTGCACGCCACCTGCATCGCGGTCGGCGACCGGGCGGCCCTGCTTCTGGGGCCGTCGGGGGCGGGCAAGTCGGACTTGGCGCTGCGCGCGATTTCCACCCTCCTGTACGACGGCACCCAAACGGTGGGCGCGCGCCTCGTCAGTGACGATCAGGTGCTGGTCGATGTCGAGGGCGGACGCTTGCGCGCGCGCCCACCCGGCGCCATTGCCGGGCGCATCGAAGTCCGGGGGATCGGTATAGTTTCAGTTGCGCACCAGCCGGTATCGTACATATGTCTGGCGGTCGAGATCGGTGCCGACGGCGCGATCGAGCGGATGCCGGAACCGGAGGCGGTGTGGGAAATCCTGGGTGTACGCGTACCGCGTCTGCGCTTGCGCCCGTTCGAGGCCTCTGCGCCGTTGAAACTGGTATTGGCCCTGGCGCGGTCGGAATCGATCGAGGCGGTCACTTCTCCATGAGGTCACGGACACGATGACGATGCGAGCCTCCGACACGGCTGACGACCGGTGCGCCACCGTGGCCTATCCTCCAACACCGCTCCCAGCGCAGGCGAGGCGCCGATGATCGGCATTGTCATCATCACTCACGGACGTTTGGCCGTGGAGTTTCAGGCCGCGCTCGAGCATGTCGTGGGTCCGCAAACCCAGATCGAAACGCTGTCGATTGGCCCCGAAGACGATATGGAGGCGCGGCGGCGCGAGCTGATCGACGCCGTGCGCCGATCCGATACCGGCACCGGCGTCGTCGTGCTCACCGACATGTTCGGGGGTACGCCCTCCAACCTCGCCATCTCCGTGATGGAAGACACGGGCGCGGAAGTGATCGCGGGCGTCAATCTGCCCATGCTGGTGCGCTTGGCCAGCGTGCGCCGCGACAAGACACTGGCCCAAGCCGTCGATCTGGCCAAGGATGCGGGGCGCAAGTACATTAGCGTCGCCAGCCAAGTTCTCGCGGGCGAGTCCTGAGCCGGCAGTCCTGCCGAGGGGATCGGTCGGCGGAGCCGGAGGAAACGTCTTGAGTGAGATGCCCCGCATCGAGGTCGAAATCCGCAATCGTAAGGGACTGCACGCCCGCGCCTCGGCGAAGTTCGTCAAATGTGCGGAAAGTTTCCAGGCGACCGTGCGCGTCATGCGGGATGGCCATACCGTCGGCGGCACGTCCATCATGGGTTTGATGATGCTGGCCGCCGGTCCCGGCACCCGCATCGTCATCGAAGCCGAAGGCCCCGATGCGGGTCCCGTCATCGCCGCATTGGAAGCGCTGGTCGCGTCCGGGTTCGGTGAGGACGCCTGAGGGATCAACACATAAACATTTCTTTATATCTTGGTTGCTCCGGCCGGGCAGCCGCTGTATAGGCATCGCCTATTGCTGATCGGCATGTGCCCAGCCGTGCTCGCGCCGACGATCAGGCCTGGGGCTGTTGGAGGGTGCGCGGGGTGTCGTCCCCGTTGTCGCTGGCATGCCACCGAAACCGCGAAGGATCGCCCGCCATGAGCCGCCCGACCGACTACATCGTCAAGGACCTCTCACTCGCCGAGTGGGGCCGCAAGGAAATTGCCATCGCCGAGATCGAAATGCCGGGCCTCATGTCCGTGCGCAAGGAGTATGGCCCGAGCCAGCCCCTGAAGGGCGCGCGCATTGCCGGCTCTCTGCATATGACCATCCAGACGGCGGTGCTGATCGAAACCCTGTCGGCGCTGGGCGCCGATATTCGCTGGGCCTCGTGCAACATCTATTCGACCCAGGACCATGCGGCGGCCGCGATCGCCGCGACCGGCGTTCCGGTGTTCGCCATCAAGGGCGAGAGCCTCGAGGACTACTGGGAGTACACGCGCAAGATCCTCGAGTGGTCGGACGGCGGCACGCCCAACTTGATCCTCGACGACGGCGGCGATGCGACGATGCTCGTCCATTACGGGTTCCGCGCCGAGAAGGGCGACACCGCCTTCCTCGACAAAGCCAGCAACGAGGAAGAGACCATCTTTTTCGCGCTGATCAAGCGCACGCTGAAGGAAAAGCCCGGCTGGTTCGCCAAGCTCGCCGCCAACATCAAAGGCGTCTCCGAGGAGACGACCACGGGCGTGCACCGGCTCTACAACATGGCCAAAGAGGCCAAACTCCTCTTCCCGGCCATCAACGTCAACGACAGCGTCACGAAGTCGAAGTTCGACAACCTCTACGGCTGCCGGGAATCGCTGGTCGACGGCATCCGCCGCGGCACCGACGTGATGATGGCGGGCAAGGTCGCGATGGTCGCGGGCTTCGGCGACGTGGGCAAGGGCTCGGCCGCCTCCCTGCGCCAAGCCGGTTGCCGCGTCATGGTCTCCGAAGTCGATCCGATCTGCGCCCTGCAGGCGTCGATGGAGGGCTATGAAGTCACCACGATGGAGGACGCGACGACGCGCGCCGACATCTTCGTCACCGCCACCGGCAACATCGACGTCATCACCGTCGATCACATGCGGCGCATGAAGGATCGCGCCATCGTGTGCAATATTGGCCACTTCGACAGCGAAATTCAGGTCGGTGCCCTGAAGAACCTCAAATGGCACAACGTCAAGCCGCAGGTCGACGAGATCGAATTTCCGGATGGCAAGCGCGTCATCTTGTTGTCCGAGGGTCGCCTCGTCAACCTGGGCAATGCGATGGGCCACCCCTCGTTCGTGATGTCGTCGTCGTTCACCAACCAGACGCTGGCGCAGATCGAACTCTACACCAAGCCGGGCCAGTACGAGCGCAAGGTCTATACGCTGCCCAAGCATCTCGACGAGAAGGTCGCCATGCTGCATCTGGACAAGGTCGGCGTGAAGCTCACCAAGCTGTCGACGATGCAGGCCGAGTACATCGGCGTGCCACAGCAGGGGCCCTTCAAGACCGACCAGTATCGGTACTGATCGCCCCGACGAGACCGGTCTGGATCGGTCTCGTCGCCTCGCCGACCGTGGGAATGGCCGGGGCGCCGCGCTGATTGAGGCACAGGGACCTCAAATCGTGCGGCGACCCTCTGTAAGGTCTGGCCAGAATCAACGATCCCTTTCATAATACTGAACGAATCGTTATCCCCAGCAATATTCGATGCTGGCACGTCCTGCTTCCTGGCCCTCCTGTCTCGCTCGAGCCCGATTTGCCGTGACGGTGCCCGCGAGGGTTCCCCCATCACTATGCGCTTTGCGGGTCTGACCGTCAGAGACAGTGCCGCGCGCAGCGAGCTGCTTTTGCTGCTGGCTGCGAGTTTGGCGTGCGCCATCGTCTTGACCATCGCGGTTGTCGACGCGGGCCCCGAAGTGTTTGGGGGCGTGCGGCTCTCCCATGTGCTGCTGATCGCACTCCTCGGCGGCGCTCTTCCCGTCGGCGGCGTGGTCGTGTGGCGCTCGATGGGGGCCGAGCGACGCCGCGCCCAAAGCCGCCAGGAAGAGATCACCGAGCTGCGGCGCAGTCTGGCGGCCGCGGAAGCCATTCTGCAGGCGGAGCCGCAAGTCCTGGTCTACTGGCAGCAGGGCCAGAACGTGAAGATCGCCGTGCAGACGTTGACGACGGTGCCGGGCCTGCCCGACGATCCCGCTCACTTCCTGCGCTTCGGGCACTGGCTGGAACCGAGCTCGGCGCGCGACGTGAAGACGGCGCTCGATACGCTGTTCACCTCGGGTCGCCCGTTCAATCTGCTGGTGCGCACGACGCTGGGCGGTCACGCCGAAGCCGACGGCCGGGTGTCGGGGGGTCGAGCCGTTCTGCGCCTGCGCGATGTGGAGGGCTCCCGGCGCGACTTGGCGCGCGTCACGGATCAGCATCACAAGCTCTCACGGGACATCGCGTTGTCGCGCAGCTTGTTCGATGCGCTGCCGATGCCCGTGTGGATTCGCGGCGCCGACGGACGCTTGGAGTGGGTCAACACAGCCTATGTCGGCGCCGTCGAAGCCGCCGACGAAACCGAGGTGCGAGAGCGCCAGATCGAATTGCTGGAGGTGCGCCAGCGTGGCGAAGTCGGTGCCGTGCTCGGGCGCGGTGGCTCCTACGCCAACCGGCTGTCTCTCAATGTCGGCGGTCAACGAAAAATCTACGACGTGATGGCGTTGTCCCTCGGCGAAGCCAGCGCTGCGGCGGCGGTCGATATGACGGCGGCCGAAAACGTCCAGGGCGAACTCGATCGCAAAGTCGAAGCCTACGACCGCACGCTCGACCGGGTGACGACGGCCGTCGCCATCTTCGGTGCCGACCACCGGTTGGGGTTCTACAATGCCGCCTATCAGAAGTTGTGGCAGCTCGATGCCGACTGGCTGGAGACGGGCCCCACCGATGGCCAAATTCTCGACCGCCTGCGCGAGGCGCAGCGTTTGCCGCAAGTCGTCAATTATCGGGAATGGAAAGCGCGCAGCCTCGCCTTCCACGATGCTGAAACGGCACACGAGGACGGTTGGCATCTCCCGGACGGACGCACCCTCGCCGTCACCATCGAATCGCGACCCGACGGCGGCGTCACGCACCTCTATGACGACGCCACGGAGCGCTTGGCGCTCGAGAGCCGCTACAAGATCATGATCGACGTGCAGCGCGAGACACTGGACAACCTCGAAGAAGGCGTCGCGGTGTTCGGCACCGACGGGCGGCTGCGCCTCTTCAACACGTCGTTCGAGCGGGTGTGGAAATTATCCAACCAGACCTTGCAGGGCGAGCCCCACATCGATGCGATCATCGCGCTCTGCCGGGTTCTGCAGGACGACGGCGACGGCTGGGCGAACATCGCCCGCGCCGTGACGGGCTTTTCGGATCATCGCCAGCCGATCGATGGCCAGATGGTGCGCTCTGACCAGAGCGTGGTGGACTTCGCAGCCCTCCCCCTGCCCGACGGCGGTACGCTGGTCACGTTCTCGGATGTGACGGCGGCCAAGCGCTACGAACGCGCGCTGATCGAGCGCAACGAGGCGTTGATCGCGGCCGACCGTTTGAAGAGCCAGTTCATCGGGCACGTGTCCTATGAGCTGCGCACGCCACTGACCAACATCATCGGATTTGCCGAATTGCTGGAAAGCCCACGCACCGGCGCTTTGAACGTCAAACAACGCGAATACCTCAGCGACGTGTCGGCCTCCTCCAAAACGTTGCTCTCGATCATCGACGATATCCTCGATTTGGCGAATATGGACGCGGGCGCCCTCGAGCTGAAACAGGCCCCCACACGGATCGCGCCCCTGGTCGAGGCTGCGGTGCTCGCCGTGCGCGATCGCCTGAGCCGGGCCCATCACGCGCTCGACATCAAAATTGCCCCCGATGTCGAGCTGTTGATTGCCGATGAGGCGCGGGTGCGCCAGGTACTCTATAATCTGCTTTCCAATGCCATCGGGTTCTCCCAACCCGGTGGCCCCATCGGTCTCGAGTGTCGCCGCGAGGGTAGTATGATCGTGTTCACCGTCGTCGATCAGGGGGTCGGCATTCCGAAGGACCAGCAGCGGTCCGTGCTGGAACGCTTCGTTTCGCGCACGCAGGGCTCCAAGCATCGGGGCGCAGGGCTGGGTCTGTCGATCGCCAAGAGCCTCGTCGAATTGCACGGCGGTACAATGAGCCTCGACTCGGAGCTGGGACGCGGCACCGCCGTCACCGTGCGCTTCCCCGAACGCGGCACTGTTTCGCGGTACGCGCACGATGTCGACCCGCTGGGCGTGGCGCAACGCGCATGACCCCGGTCTGGTCGTCGCCCGCCGTCGCGCTCGACGCCGTCGCGCGATTGGCTGAGTTGATAGCACTGCGCGTGCGCGTGGGCGATGTCATCGCATTGCGGGGCGATCTGGGCGCGGGCAAGACGACGTTCGCGCGCGCGCTGATCCGCACGCTGCTGGGAGAGCCCCAGGCCGAGGTGTCGAGCCCGACGTTTCCCTTGGTGCAAACCTATACGACGCCGCGTCTGCCGGTCGCCCACTTCGATCTCTATCGGCTGGCGGGTGTCGACGATCTCGCTGAAATCGGCTTTCACGATGCAGCGGCAGATGCGCTCGTGCTCGTGGAATGGCCCGACCGAGCAGAGCCCGAGTTGGGCCTGGACCGACTGGAGATCGGGTTTGCCGATGGCGCGCGCGCTGATCTGCGAACGGTCACGATCACGGCTTTCGGGACGTGGGCGCCGCGCCTCGAGCGATTGCGCCAGTTGCGCGCCTTTCTCGATACGGCACTGGGTGTCGATCACAACGTGCAACTCACCTATTTACAAGGCGATGCCTCGGCGCGGGCCTATGCCCGCCTCACGGGTGGGGCCGAGCCTCTGGTCGTGATGGATGCGCCGACAATGCCGGACGGGCCGCCGGTGCGCAATGGCCTCTCCTACAGCCGCATTGCACATTTGGCCGAGTCCGTCGTGCCGTTCGTCGCCATCGGCACGGCGCTCGGGGCGTCGGGTTTATCCGTCCCTCGCATTCTCGCACAGGACCTCGAGGCGGGTTTCGTGCTGCTCGAGGATTTGGGGGATCTCACATTCGGGCGCGCGTCGAGTGTGGGCTACGATCAACGGCAGATGTGGCTCGCCGCCGTCGATACGCTGGTGGCGCTGCGCCGGACACCGCTGCCGACGCAGATGCCGCTGCCGGACGGCACGACCTATCGTCTGCCGCGCTTCGATCGTGCGGCACTCGAAATCGAAATCGAACTGCTTCTCGATTGGTATTGGCCGGCTGTGAAGGGTCAGGCCGCCCCCGACAGCGTGCGCGCGGAGTTCGTGGGCCTGTGGTCGCCCATTTTCGACACCATGTTGGCCGAGCCGGCGGGCGTGTTTTTGCGCGATGTCCACTCGCCCAATCTGTTTTGGCTGCCCGATCGTGACGGGCCGGCCAAGGTCGGCCTCATTGATTTCCAGGATGCGCTGGCGGAACCCTGGGCTTACGATCTGGCGGCTTTGCTGCAGGACGCCCGCGTCACCGTCTCGGCCGATCTCGAGCGGGAGGGGCTCGAGCGCTACTGTCGGGCCGTGGCCGACTTCAGTTCAGATTTCGACCGCCAAAGGTTCGAGGCGCTCTATGCCTGCTTTGGAGCGCAGCGCACGACCCGGCTCGTGGGCTTGTGGGTGCGCCTGCTGAAGCGCGACGGCAAACCGCACTATCTCCAGCACATGCCACGGACCTGGGAGTATCTGGCGCGCACTCTCGGCCATCCCGAGCTGGCCGCGCTACGGGCGTGGTATGATAACCACTTCCCCCCGGAGGAGCGGGCTTGGCCGCCGCTGGCGACGTGACCCAGCGCGCCGGACTTGCTATGACGCGGACATGAGCTTTCGACCCGACACGGCGATGGTGCTCGCCGCTGGCCTCGGTACGCGCATGCGCCCGCTCGACCCGGCGGTGCCCAAGCCGCTCGTGCGCGTGGGGGGCCGCGCGCTGATCGATCATGTGCTCGATCGTCTGGTCGACGCGGGCATCGCCACGGCGGTGATCAATATCCACCACGAGGCCGATCGCCTCGAGGCGCATGTGGCGACCCGCACACGGCCGCGCATCCGCATCAGTGACGAGCGCGACGCCCTGCTCGACACGGGCGGCGGCGTCAAACGGGCTTTTGATCGAGAGTTGCTCGGACAAGCCCCGTTTCTCGTCCATAATTCCGATTCGATCTGGCTCGAGCCGCACGCGGTGAATTTGGACCGCCTGTGCGCGCGCTGGGACGAGGCCCGCATGGACTGCCTGATGTTGCTGGCCGATCCGCATCGAAGCTTGGGCTATTCGGGTCGCGGCGACTTCGATCTCGATGTGGCGGGCGACGTAGCGCGGCCCGCTGCAGGCCCGCGCGCCGCATATGTGTTTGCCGGTGTTTCGCTGATGCATCCGCGGCTCCTCGAGGGCGCACCGGAGGGAGCGTTCTCACTCAATGTGCTGTGGAACCGGGCCTTGGCGGCGCGGCGCGTGCGCGGTGTCGTGCTCGACGGCACCTGGATGCACGTTGGCGATCCCGCCGCACACGCGGCGGCCGAACAGCGTTTGGCCGAAGCGGGATCACGATGACCGTACCGCGCGCAGGGGCGATTTTCACCGTGCCACCCGGCCGGCCGTTTTTGGAAGCGCTGGCTGCTGCCGTCCTCGATGGCGCGCTGCCCCGGATCGGTGGAGCGCCGCCCTCCCCGCTCGATCTCCCCGCTATCACCATTTTGCTGCCCACCCGCCGCGCGGCGCGCGCGCTGCAGGAGGCGTTCCTGAAGGTCGGCGGCGGCACGGCGATGTTGCTGCCCGCCATTCGTCCCATTGCCGAGAGTGACGAGGATGCGAGCCTGATCGCGCGCGCCTCGGCGGGTGTTTTCGGAGCCAGCGTTGCCGATGTTTCGCAATCCATGGGGGGGCTGGAACGCCGCCTCGTGCTGACGCAGTTGGTGATGGCGTGGTCGCACGCGCTGCGGCGCGGCGCATCGGGTGAAGCGGGGCTCGCGCCCGTCGCAGGTGCTGGAACGCCCGCCCAGGCGATCGGCCTTGCAGACACGCTGGCGACGTTGATGGATGCCATCGAAACCGAAAACGTCTCCCTCGACGGCTTGGCGACACTGGTGCCGGAGGAGCACGCGACGCATTGGCAGCAGACGCTGGAATTCTTGGAGATCGTCACCCAGCATTGGCCGCAGGTGCTGGCCTCCCAACAGCTCCTGTCGCCCGCACAGCGCCGCAACGCACTCATTCTCGACGAGGCCCGCCGCGTTGCCGAGCGGCCTTTGTCGGCTCCCGTCATCATCGCGGGTGTGACGGGCTCCGTGCCGGCAACGGCGCACTTGATGCGCGCGGTGCTCGCCGATCCGCAGGGCGCCATCGTGCTACCGGCGCTCGATCGCCATCTCGATGCAGAGAGCTGGGAGGTGATCCGCGAGGGGCGCCACGAACATCCCCAATACGGGTTCAGTCGCCTGCTCGACAACCTCGGCGTCACGCGTGCCGACGTGGGAGACCTTCCCGGGCCGGCGTTGACGCCCGCCCAGGAGATGCGCAACGAGGTGATCGGCCAAGCCCTGCGGCCCACGGGAACGCTGCACCAGTGGCGCACCTGGCGCCAGACTGTCGACTGCACGCGCCTCACGGATGCCCTGGCCGGCGTGAATCTGATCGCCGCGCCGTCGTCGGAGGAAGAGGCGGAAGCCATCGCGCTCGTCATGCGGCATGCGGCCGAGACGCCGGGGCGCACGGCGGCCCTCGTGACACCGGATCGGGTGCTGGCGCGACGCGTTGCTGTTCGCTTGTCGAGCTGGGGCATTCGCGTCGACGACAGTGCGGGCCGGCCACTGCGCAAGACCATGCCCGGCGCCTTTCTCGATCTCGTTGCCGAGGGGGTTGCCCAGAATTTCGCGCCGGCCGCCCTCATGGCACTGCTCGAGCATCCTCTGACGCGGCTCGGCCTCGGAGCGGGCGCTGTGCGGCGGGCGGCGCGGCAGCTCGAGCTGGCGGCGTTTCGCCGGCCCTATCTGGGCCAAGGCCTCGAAGGTGTGGAGGCCGCCGTCGAGGCCCGCGCCCGCGAGAGAGGTCCCGAGGTCGATTTCAGTGCCGTGCGCGATCTCGTTGCGCGCGTGCAGGCGGCTTTCGGCCCGCTGCACGATCTCGTCGCCAGCAACGAGCGCATGCCCCTCGCCACGCTCGCGCGCGTGCATGCGATGACGGCCGAAACCGTGGCGCACCCCGCCGATGCCGAGCCCGGCGCCACCTCTCCCGTCTGGCATGAGGAAGCAGGCGAAGCGGCTGCTGCTCTCTTCGCCAACCTGGACGATGCGCGCCTGCCGCCGATAGCGATACCGGCACGCGACTATGCCGATGTCTATCGCGCGCTGGTGGCACAGGAGACGGTGCGCACGCGCATTCCGGTGCATCCGCGCATTTTCATCTGGGGGCCTTACGAAGCGCGGTTGCAGCAGCCCGACATCATGATCCTGGGCGGCTTGGTCGAGGGGACGTGGCCGGCTGCGGCCGATCCGGGGCCATGGCTGAACCGGGGCATGCGCCGCACGCTGGGCCTGCCGCTGCCCGAGGAAGAAATCGGCCGCGCCACTCACGATGTCACGACGTTCCTGGGCGCCCCGACCGTCTATCTGACGCGCGCGGCCAAGGTGACGGGAACGCCGACGGTGCCGTCACGCTGGCTCCAGCGCCTCGATGCGCTGTTGGGCGCGCTCGACATGCGCCACCCGCTCGCGCCGTCGCAGCCGTGGCTCGCTTGGGCCGCCGCACGCGATCGGGCGGGCACACGTCCACGCGTGCTGGCGCCCGAACCACGCCCCGCCCTTGCAGTACGGCCGCGGCGGGCGAGTGTGTCGGACATCGAAACCTGGATCGCCAACCCCTATGCGCTCTATGCGCGCCGCATCCTGCGTCTGGAGCCATTGCCGCCGCTCGGCCAAGAACCGGGACCGCAAGAGCGCGGCCTGATGCTGCACGCCGCGCTGTCGCAGTTCGCGGCCGCCCATCCCATTGACCTGCCGGATGATGTTGCCGCCAAACTGATGGAGTTCGCCAACGCCGTCGTCGCCGAGATGACCGGCGTGCCCCGCGTCGCCGCCTTTTGGCTACCGCGCCTCGAGCGCTTTGCCCTGTGGTTCGCCGAGACCGAACCTGCCCGCCGAACGAATGTCAGGCAGATCGCTGCAGAAGTGGTCGGCCGGCATGTGCTGGGGTCGCCCGGCCGGCCATTCGAGTTGCGCGGACGCGCCGACCGTATCGATCTCACCGCCAGCGGCGCCATCATCACCGACTACAAGACCGGCGCCGTACCGAGTCAGAAGAAAGTCAAGGAAGGGCTGGCGCCGCAATTGCCGCTTGAGGCGGCGCTGCTGATGGCGGGCGCGTTCACGGGGTTCGGCAAAACCGCCGTGACGGGATTGCGCTACATTCGGGCCAGTGGCGGCGAGCCCCCCGGTGAGGTCGCCGATGTGGCGCTCGATGCGGCGGGCATCGCGGCATTGGTGGCGCAGGTGCTGGCGGGTGTCGAAGCGCTCATTGCCGCCTACGACGATCCAGCCAAGCCCTATCGAGCCCTGAGGCGACCGGGCTTTTCCTACGATTACGACGACTATGCGCATCTGGCGCGCGTCCAGGAATGGCTCGGCAGCAACACGAGCGACGAGGAGGACGCCCCATGAGCCCCCCCGATCGCCACTCCGCGAGCGAGTCCCTGGCGCGCACGACGGCCGATCAAGTCGCCGCCGCCGATCCCGGCCGCTCGGCCTGGGTGTCGGCCAATGCGGGCGCGGGCAAGACGCACGTGCTGGTCATGCGCCTGTTGCGCCTGCTGCTGGCGGGCACGCCGCCCGAACGCATTTTGTGCCTCACCTTCACCAAGGCCGCCGCGGCCGAAATGGCAACGCGCGTGCTGGAGCGCTTGGCGGGCTGGATCACGCTCGACGACGATCGGCTCGAAGCGGACCTCGCCACGCTGTTGGGTCGACGCGCGCTGGCCGAGGAGTTGGCGCGCGCGCGCGATCTTTTCGCTGTGGCCATGGAGGCGCCGGGCGGCCTCAAGGTGCAGACCATTCATGCCTTCTGCGAGCGCCTACTGCAGCGGTTTCCGCTGGAAGCGGGCGTGGCGCCCCACTTCGACATTCTCGATGACGAAGTGGGGCGCCGCTTGCGCCGGCAAGCCACCGAAGGCGTGTTGATGGAGGCCGTCGCCCATCCGCTCGGCGTGCTCGCCCAAGCGCACAGAAAGATGATTCCGTATGCCGGCGAAGAAGGTTTCGACGCGGTGCTGCGACAGGCGCTCGACCGCCCCGGTGTGCTCGCCGCACGGCATCGAGATGTCGATGGGACGACACTCGAGACCGTGCTGCGCGATGCGTTGGGCGTCGGCCATGGGGCGACCCGCGACAGCCTCGACCGCGCCATGGATGGACTACTTCAACCGAGCTTTCTGAACGAGGCGCGTGTGATCCTCGCGGAAGGATCGAAAACCGACACAGAGCGGGCTGACGAGTTGGCCGAAGCTGTGGCGGCACCGACGCTCGCGGGTCGCATTGAATCAATGCAGCGCTTCTGCCTCACCCTCGAGGAGCAGCCGCGCGCGCGCCTGATGACCAAGAAGCTCATCGATGCCAACGCGGCGGTGCACGGGGCCCTGAGGGGCCTGCAGACGGCGTTTTTCGACCTGCACTGCGAACGTTGCGCCCTCGTCGTCGTCGAGGCGACAGTGGCGCTGGCGACGCTGGCCGATGCCATCGCGCAGCGTTACGGCGCCCTCAAACGCAGCCGCGCCGCGCTCGATTTCAACGACCTGATCCGCCACACATCGACGCTTCTTGCCCACACCGAAGCGACGGAGTGGGTGCTCTACAAACTCGACGGTGGCCTCGATCACATTCTCGTCGACGAGGCGCAGGATACGAGTCCCGAGCAGTGGACGCTGGTCGATGCGCTGGCGCGCGAATTTTTCGCCGGCGCCAGCACGCGCGATGGGGCGCTGGCCCCGCGCACGGTGTTTGCGGTCGGCGATCACAAGCAATCGATCTACGCGTTCCAGGGTGCCGACCCCGCGCTGTTTGCGCGTATGGGCACGACATGGCAGGCCGCCGCGCGCGAGGCCAATCAGCCCTGGCGCGCCATCGGTTTGACGTTGTCTTTTCGCACGGTGACCGCCGTGTTGGACGCCGTCGATGGCGTCTTCGCCGACGCGTTGCGCACGCCCGGTGTGACGGCAACGGGGGCAGCCGTGGGCGTCGTGCACGTGTCCAATCGCCCCGGCGTCGCGGGTCTCGTCGAGATCTGGGACACGGAAAAACCCGATGCGCCGGCGCCGACGGATGTCTGGTCGCACGACGTCGGTACACCGGCCCTGCCCGCCGCCGATCGCCTCGCGGCCCGCATCGGCGACACGATTGCCGGATGGCTCGCCACCGGCGAAAAACTGGCATCGGAAGACAGACCCATTCGCGCCGGCGATATTCTGATCCTCGTGCGCCGGCGGCGTCCGTTCGCCGATGCCATGGTGGCGGCACTCGAAGCCCGGGGTGTGCCTGTCGCTGGGGCCGACCGCATTCGCCTCGCCGATCAATTGGCGGTGCAGGACCTGATCGTGCTCGGCCAGTTCCTGTTGCTGCCGGAAGACGATTTGGCGCTGGCGACCGTGCTGAAGAGCCCGCTGTTCGGCCTCGACGACGACCATTTGCTGGCGATCGCACCGGGTCGTCGCGGCACACTGTGGTCCGCCCTGCTGCGCGCGGCCGATACCGATCCCCGCTTTGCGCCCGCTGCGGAAACGTTGAAGCGGTGGCGTCATCGCGCCGACCTCGTGCCGCCCTACGAGTTCTTCATCGAAGTGCTCGATCACGATGCCATGCGCTATCGCCTGCTGACGCGTCTGGGCGCGGAAGCGGCCGACGCTATCGATGAATTTCTGACCCTCGCCATGACCTACGACGAGACGGCAGCGCCGTCGTTGCAGGGGTTCATCCATTGGATCGCCAGCGCCCAGAGCGAAATCAAGCGCGACATGGAACATGGCCGTGACGAAGTTCGCGTCATGACGGTGCACGGCGCCAAAGGCCTCGAAGCGCCGATCGTTTTTCTGCCCGATACCTGTTCGGCGCCAGCCAATCCTCGCAATAGCGGCCTGCTGACCCTGACGCGTGCTGCTCCGTTCGATGCCATGCCGCCGCCGTTCGTGTGGCCGGTGCGTGGCTCCAAACACCTCGACGCTGTTAAGTGCGCGCGCGACGAGGCCCGGCGCGCCGACGCACAGGAGCACCAGCGCTTGCTCTACGTGGCGATGACGCGCGCCCGTGATCGTCTCTATGTGGCGGGGTTCGAGGGCAAGAATGCATTGGACCCTGGCTGTTGGTACCGGCTGATCGAGGCGGGGCTGGCCGATCGTTTCGCGACGGCAGTCGATGGCGCCGGCTTGGCGGTGCGTCGTCTGGCATCGCCGCAGACAGCGGACCTGGAAATGCGGCGCAGCGCTGGAGAAGTGGCCCAGGATACGCAAATCCCGCCGGACTGGGCCTTCAGGCGCGCGCCTGCCGAACCGACACGGCTCGTGCCTCTGGCGCCCTCGCGCCTGGCGCCGCTCGATGCCGATGCCGACGGTGAGCCGATCGATCGTCCGCGCGCGGGCACGGCCGAGCCCTCGGCACCCTCCCCGGTCCGCCGGTCCGGTGAGCACCGTTTTCTGCGCGGGACGATCACGCATGCCCTGTTGCAGCATTTGCCCACGCTCGATGCCGACACGTGGCCGCGCGCGGCCCAACACTTCGTGGCGGCGCGCGGCGCGGCTCTGTCGTCGGGCGTGCGTGCGGGCATCGTCGCGGAAACGCTGGCCGTGCTGATGGACCCCGCGTTCGCGGCGCTGTTTGGTGCTGCGAGCCGCGCCGAAGTGCCGATCGTCGCCGAAATTGCGCCACCGCCCGGGGGTGGTGGGCTCCAATTGCGCCTCACGGGCCAGATCGACCGGCTCGTGCAGCTCCCCGATCGCGTGATGATCGTCGACTACAAAACCAATCGGCCGCCCCCAACGGTCCTGGAGGCCGTCCCCGAGGCCTATGTACTGCAACTCGCGGCCTATCGGCTGGCTGTCGCGCGAATATTCGCTCTGCCCGTCGAAGCTGCCCTTTTGTGGACGGAAGTCCCCCGCATCATGGCGATCCCCGCGGCTCTGCTCGATTCGGTCGAACAGCGCCTGTTTCGCCGCGACGGGGGGGACGATGCGTGACGACGGAGGTGCCCCCTTTTCCCCGGCTGAGAAGAAACGCCGGCCGAAATCACCAGCGTGCCGATTGGTGCGGGTGGGCAACACGTGTCGCTCATCGGCCCGAAATTCCTGAATTTCCGGTGATCACGGTTTTTCAGCCGGGGAATATGGCGAAAGGGGTGTCCTTGACGCTCGTCGGGGCGCTGCCTACGTTGCGACGACCGATTCTGAAAGATTGCGACGCGCCGCGACGGCGCTGCACAGCGAAGCGAGGATTTATGACGACCGAGGTCAATGACGCCAATTTCAAAACCGAAGTGCTCGGCTCCAAGGAGCCGGTCGTGGTGGATTTCTTCGCGGAGTGGTGCGGACCCTGCAAGGCCATGGCGCCGGCCCTCGAGGCCGTGTCGAAGGAGATGGCCGGCAAGGTCAAAGTCGTGAAGATCGACGTCGATCAAAATCCCGAGACGACGCAGGCCTATCGCATCCAGGCGATGCCGACGCTGCTGCTCTTCAAAGACGGCAAAGTGGCCGCAACCCAGGTCGGGGCATTGGTGCAGAAATCCAAGCTCGAAGCTTGGATCAAGCAATCGACGAGCGGCTGAGCCGATCCCGGCGAGGATGCAGACCCGATTTTGCGATGGCTCCGTCGATGTTCGGCGGGGCCATTTTCAGTTCGATTGCACCTGCGATCCCCCCTGCATGGCCAACACGTGACCGGCGAGATAGAGCGAGCCGCAGATCAGGATGCGCATGGGTCCACTCACGGTTGCGCGCACCCGGTCGAGGGCAGCGGGCACGCTCGTCGCGGTCTCGACCGTGAATCCCAGTTGCAGCGCGCAGTGAGCCACTGCCGCCGGCTCGTGGGGCCGCTCGTGCGCCCCGGGCACCGGCACGGCAATGACGCGCTGCGCCAGGCCCCGGAAGGGCGTCAGGAAGCCGTCGACGTCTTTCTGTCCCATCATGCCCACGATCAAGATCACGGGCTTGGACGCGCGATCCTCGAGATCGGCGAGCGTTTGCGCAATGGCTCGGCCCCCGTGCGGATTATGTCCACCGTCCAACCACAACTCGGCATCGGCGGCGAGCTTGGCGCCCAGCGGCCCACCTTCCAGCCGCTGCATGCGCGCCGGCCAGCGCACCTGGGTGAGACCGCGGGCGATCGCGGCGTCTGAAATGGCGAACGCGTGCAAGCGCCGGGCTGCGGCGATGGCCGTCCCCGCATTGATGATTTGATGACGCCCCGTCAGCGCCGGCATGGGCAGATCGAGCAGTTCCGCCTCGCTTTGATAGACGAGGCGTCCGCGCTGTTCGAACGCCTCGAAATCCTCGCCCCAAAGAGAAAGTGGCGCCCCCACGGCACGCGCCTTGGCACGGATGACGTTCAGCACCTCGGGCTCCTGCACAGCAACGACGCACGGCGCACCCGCTTTCAGAATCCCCGCTTTCGCCCGGGCAATGGCCGACAGCGTGCCGCCGAGCTTGTCGGCGTGATCCATGGCGATGGGGGTGATGACGCACAGTTCGGGCGCGTCGATGACGTTGGTCGAATCGAATTCCCCGCCGAGGCCCACTTCCAGAAGCACGGCATCGGCCGGAATTTCGGAAAACGCCACGAAGGCTGCCGCCATCGTCACCTCGAAAAAGGTGATGGGATCGCCAGCGTTGACCGTCTCGACGCGCTCCAGATAGCCGGAGAGCAGGCGATCATCGATCGGCCGCGCGATGCCGTCGGCGCCGGGTACAGCGATCCGCTCGGCGAAGCGCACGAGGTGGGGTGATGTGTAGACGTGGACGCGCTGGCCCGAGGCCTCGAGCATGGCCTTGAGGAAGGCGGTGGTCGACCCCTTGCCGTTGGTCCCCGCCACGTGGATCACCGGCGGGAAACGTGTCTGCGGGTTGCCCAGGCGCTCAAGCAGGCGCTGCACGCGACCCAGCGACAGATCGATCATCACGGGATGCAGCGTTGTCAGGCGCGCCAGAATATCGTCGAGTTCGGCCATGGTCCGCGCCTCCGCCGATGGGTTTCGACAAAGGCTCCCGAACGTGAGGGTCGCCAGCCAGTTCCGTTCAGCGCGCGTCTTTGGGCGCGCGGGGCAGACCCGGCTCGCCCTCTTTGCGCACGGGCTTGCGCAGCTCGAACCGCTTGTCGTCGCTTACCGGTTCGGGCTCGATCATTCCGGAGCCCCGCGCCAGCGTTTCGACGACACCGCCATCGACGGCATGCCCGTTCATGCTGCGGATGTAACCGATCGGCTTTTTTTGCGCATCGCGAGCGCCGACTGCGGCGCGCGGTCCAGCCATCAGCACGCGCACGAGGCGCGACAGGCTCTCGCGCAGTTTGTGGCGGTGGATCACGGCGTCGATCATGCCGTGGGCCAGCAGGTATTCGGCGCGTTGGAAGCCCTCGGGAAGCTGCTCGCGGATCGTCTGCTGGATGACGCGGGGGCCAGCAAAGCAGATCAACGCTCCCGGCTCGGCAATCTGCACGTCACCCAACATGGCGTAGGACGCTGTCACGCCGCCCGTCGTGGGATCGGTCAAGACGACGATATAGGGCAGCCGCGCCTCGCGCAGCCGCTGCACGGCAATGGTCGTGCGCGGCATCTGCATGAGTGACAGGATGCCTTCCTGCATGCGGGCGCCACCCGACGCTGCAAACAAAACGAACGGGGATTTGAGCTCGACAGCGCGTAGCATCGCGGTGACAACCGCTTCCCCGGCCGCCATACCCAGGGATCCCGCCATGAAGCGGAAATCCTGTACGGCGGCGACGACGGGTTGGCCGTCGAGTTTGCCGACACCGATCAGCACGGCATCTGCTTGGCCGGTTTTGGTTTTGGCTTCCTTGAGGCGGTCCGTGTAACGCTTGCCGTCACGAAACTTCAACGGGTCTATGGCCATCTCGGGCACGGCGACGGTCGTGAATTCGCCCTTGTCGAACAGCATCTCGAGGCGCGCGCGCGCGTCCACTTTCTCGTGATGATTGCAGCACGGGAAAACGAACGCGTTTTCCTCGAGGGCTTTGCGGTCCGACATCTGGCCGCAGCCGCCGCATTTCATCCAGAAGTTGTCGGGCGGCTCGCGCCGCGTCGTCAGCAGGCTGCGGATTTTCGGCCGAACGACGTTGTTGATCCAGTTCACGCTTTTTAGCTCCCTGGGCCAGACCGAGGGTCGGGGCCCGACGGTGGTGCGGGCGATCGTCCAGATCGCTCACTCGGTACCGGAATATGGCGGCTCGATGACGGCACCCACGCGCTAAATAGGCGCACGACTACCCGTTCCGCAATGCCGCACTCAAGCTTTTCACCAGTTCCAGGACGGCCGACACCGTCTTGCCACCGGCTCTGCCCTGTGTATCGAGCGAATCGCGAAGAGCGTTAACGAGCGCCGACCCCACGACAACACCGTCTGCGCCCCGGGCAATGGCCTTCGCCTGCTCGGGCGTGCGCACGCCGAAGCCGACCGCGACGGGCAGTGTCGTGGCTTGGCGAATGCGATGGACTTGCGCATGCACATCGTTGACGACCGGGGCCGCCGACCCCGTAATTCCGGTGATCGAGACATAATAAACGAAGCCCGACGAATTCTGCAGAACCGTCGGCAGCCGTTTGGCATCGGTGGTGGGTGTTGCCAGGCGAATGAAATTCAGGCCGTGGCGCATGGCGGGAAGGCACAGCTCCTCGTCGGCTTCGGGTGGCAGGTCGACGATGATCAAGCCATCGACGCCCGCCGCTTCCGCTTCGGCCAGGAAGGCGTCGCCGGGAAAGACGTAGATCGGGTTGTAATACCCCATCAAGACGATCGGCGTCTCTTTGTCCCGCGTGCGGAAATCGGCGACGAGCGCCAGCGTCTTGCGCAGCGTCATGCCGGCGGCCAGTGCGCGCTGGGACGACGCTTGAATAGCGGGTCCATCGGCCATCGGATCGGAGAACGGCATGCCGAGTTCGATGATGTCGGCGCCGGCCGCGGGCAGGCCCGTGAGGATCTGGCGGGACGTGTCGAGGTCGGGATCGCCCGCCGTGATGAACGTGACGAGGGCGGCCCGCCCCTCTTGTTTCAGAGCGGCGAAGCGGCGGTCGATGCGCGTGGTTGGAACGGTCAGTGCGGTCATCGGCAACGGTCCTCGGCTCAGTTCGGACCGGTCGTAGGCTGTCGGGGCGACCTCGGTCAAGTCGCGCGAGGTGGCCCGAACGCGCGCCTCAATCGTTTTTGGCGGGCTTGATCAGCGGGATGCTGATGTTGATTTTCAGCGCCAAGTCGGGCGTCCCATTGGTCAATCCGAAGAAAACGCCGATATCGGGATTGATGGTGACGCCTCGGCCCAGGTCGATTTTCGTAAAGAGCACCGGGCCGAAGCGATGCTCCATCACGTGACACTTCGCAACGAATCGTGCTGTCCTCAGGCCCTCAAATCTGCAAGCCGAGCGCCTTGGCGACGGTGAACAGATCCTTGTCGCCGCGCCCGCACAAGTTCATCACCAGCAAGTTGTCCTTGGGCAGCTGCGGCGCCAGCCGCATGACGTGGGCGAGCGCGTGCGACGGCTCAAGTGCGGGGATGATGCCTTCCATCCGCGTGCAGTATTGCAGGGCGTCCAAGGCGTCCGTGTCCGTCGCCGACACGTAGGTGACGCGGCCCGTATCCTTCAGCGAGGAGTGCTCGGGGCCGACACCGGGATAATCGAGGCCCGCCGAAATCGAATGGCCCTCGAGGATTTGCCCGTCGGCATCCTGTAGCAGATAGGTGCGGTTGCCGTGCAGGACGCCCGGCCGCCCCCCGTTCATCGAGGCGGCATGGCCATTGGGCACCTCGAGGCCGTGGCCTGCGGCTTCGACGCCGAAAATCACCACGCCCTTGTCGTCGAGAAACGGGTGGAAGAGGCCGATGGCGTTCGAGCCGCCGCCGATGCAGGCCACGAGCGTATCGGGCAGCCGACCCTCGGCCGCCATCATCTGTTCACGCACCTCAGACCCGATGACCGATTGGAAATCGCGCACCATCGCGGGATAGGGGTGGGGACCCGCCGCCGTGCCGATCAGGTAGTAGGTATCGCGCACGTTGGTGACCCAGTCGCGCAGCGCCTCGTTCATGGCGTCTTTGAGCGTGCCGGCGCCCGACGTGACGGGGTTGACCTTGGCGCCCAGCAACATCATGCGCGCCACATTGGGCGATTGGCGCTCGACGTCGGTGGCACCCATGTAGATTTCGCACGGCAGTTTGAAGCGCGCGCACACCGTCGCCACCGCCACCCCGTGTTGGCCAGCCCCCGTCTCGGCGATGATGCGCGTCTTGCCCATGCGTTTGGCCAGCAGAATTTGGCCCAGGCAATTGTTGATCTTGTGGGAGCCCGTGTGATTGAGCTCATCGCGCTTGAAGTAGACCTTGGCGCCGCCGAGATCGGCGGTGATGTTTTCCGCCAGATACAGCGGCGATGGCCGACCCGCGTAGTGGGTATTGAGATGATCGATCTGGGCCTGGAACGTCGGATCGGCCTTGGCGGCCTCGTAGGCCGCGTCGAGTTCCAAGATCAGCGGCATCAGGGTTTCGGCGACAAAGCGCCCGCCGAACAGGCCGAAAAAACCTTTGTCGTCGGGGCCGGCCCTGAAGCTGTTGGGCGACCGCGTCTGATCGTGGGTCGGATTAAGGGGTGCCATGGGCGTGTGGGGTCCTCTGCGAGTCATCGGTGTCGGGGGGCGTCGTGTCGGTCAGATGGGTGCGCCTTTGGCGGCGCGAATGAAGGCTCGGATCAGCTCGGGGTCTTTGACACCAGGGGCACTCTCCACGCCCGACGAGACGTCGACCACGGTGGCCCCCGTCGCGCGGATCGCTGCTGCGACGGTGTCGGGCGTCAATCCACCCGACAGCATGAACGGGACCTGCTCGCGCACGTCGGCGAGCACACTCCAGTCGAACGCGACGCCGTGGCCGCCAGGACGGTCGGCGCCGGGGGGCGGTTTGGCATCGAACAGCACGAGGTCGGCCACGTCGCGGTAGGCGAGCGCGGTGCGCGCATCGTCGATCGTGGCCACTTTGATGGCTTTCATGACGGGCTTGCCGAAGCGTTCGCGAATGTGCGCGACCCGTTTCGGCGTCTCGCTGCCATGCACTTGCAGCAGATCGGGATTGATCGCCGAGACGATGGAGTCGAGGAGCGTATCGTCGGCATCGACCACGAGGGCCACGATGGCGGCGTTGCCGCGCGCGTAATCGGCGAGCGGCATCGCTTCATCGAGGGTGAGGCTGCGGGGGCTGGGCGGAAAAAACACCAGCCCGATGAGGTCGGCGCGCGCCTCCAGAGCGGCGGCCATCGCCTCGGCGGTCTTGATGCCGCAAATTTTTACGCGTGCCGCCATGGGATCGTGCGCCTCGTATCGGGTCGGGGCCCAGGTGCTCGCTGGCCGTCCGTTGCGCCCTCCTATGCCGACTTTTCAGCGGCGCTTCAATGGGGATGGCACAGCGCGCGGGTCGTGCCGCCCGAAGCGGTGGGCACAGTAATGGGGCCGTTGTTTTTTGCGTCGGACGTCTGGGACGTCAGCGACGCAACACGGCCAGTGCTTTGGCCGTCGATCCGCCCGTGGTGTTGGCCGTGAGCACGTCTTCGCGCTCCCGTTGAAGCCGGTCGGCCTCCGATTGCCAGCGCATGGCCTCTTGGGCGCGCGTGCGCGCCGAGCGGCGCCAATGGCTCTGGCCGACCCAGGTGCGCATGCCGCCGAGGACGACACCCAGAATGAGTGCGCCCGCGAGGTAGACATAAAACGGCAACTCGAACGCCAGCACGGGTACATCCGAAATGGGATCGAGAACGATCCGCACGGGATGGCGATTCGACACGAACACGGTAATGAGAATGCCGGCCGTGACGAGGACGATGGGTAGGATGAGCAGGCGTCGCAGCACGTCGTCCTCCGTTCGCCCGCTAACGGGCCCGCGCGCTCAAGGCGGCGATCTGGCCGTTCAAGCGCTCGCGCAATTCTTTGCCGGTCTTGAAGAACGGCACGAATTTCTCGTCGACTTTCACCGAAGCGCCCGTGCGCGGATTGCGCCCGGTCCGGGGCGGGCGGTGTTTCACGGTAAAGGCGCCAAACCCTCGCAACTCGACCCGATCGCCACGCGCCAAAGCATCGACGATTTCGTCGAAAATGACATTGACGATCTTTTCGATGTCGCGGTGGTAAAGATGCGGATTGGCCCCCGCGATTCTGGCAATCAACTCAGACTTGATCATACGCTGCGCCCCTTCCGGTCCCTGTCCCGAAATGTGTTTATTTTTCAGCAGGCTGCCAAATCGACACAAGCCCGTCAAGGGTCAGTGCACCAATTCTGGTATCGTCACTCAACAACCGCACCCACTCTGCGTCTACGCCGACTGCACGGGCCATGGCCCGCCCGAGCATGCCGAGCACGCCCCAACTTTCGATGGCCTTGGGCTTCCAGTCGACGACGCTCAGGTCTTTCGTCACCCCCCGCGCCTCGTTCAGCCATCGCATCACGTCGGCTTCGCCGCCGATCTGATCCACCAGTTTGTGCTGGAGGGCTTCGCGGCCGGAGAAGATTCCCCCCTGTTCGAGGCCCGGAATAGCCGACGTGTCGACATTGCGTCGGCTGGTGACGAGGCCACGAAACCATTTCATGGAGTCGGCCACCATTTTTTCGGCCGCCTCGCGTCCCGCCGCATCGACAGGCTGGAACGGTGAGGGATTGGCCTTGAGCGGTCCGCTTTTGACCTCGTTCATCTTCACGCCGAGCTTGGCCATCAGTTCACTGACCTCGGCCCACTGGAAGATGACGCCGACCGAACCGGTAATGGTGTTGGCGCGCGCAAAAATCTGATCGGTGGCCAGCCCGCAGATGTAGGCCGCCGATGTGGCGATGGTGCCGAATTGCGCGACCACGGGCTTCTTTGCCGAGACGCTGCGGATGGCTTCGAACAGGGCCTCACCGCCCGTGGTCGTGCCGCCCGGGCTATTGATGAACAAGATCACCGCTTCGACATGGGGGGCGTCGGCGATCTGCTTCAGCATGCGAATTTGGTCGCGATTTTCGGTAATGACGCCTTCCAGGGCCACGCGCGCGATTTGTTTCTTGGCGCCGCCGGCGAGGCTCGGTTTGTCGCTGGTGCCCACGATCGCCAGAACCCCGACCATCAGGGCACCCGCGACGATGGCGAGGACCCGCCACAGTGACAGCGATCGGCGCAGTTGCCGGCGGTCGAGCACGGCTTCCGTTTCCAAAGTCATGTGATGTGTTGCCCGTCGGCCGAATAGGGAAAATTCCATATGCGGCCGCAACATGCCGCTGCGCACGGGGGGTGTCCAGTGGATTTACGCGAGGGCGTCGTCGCAGGCGCAGACAGGGTTCAGATGAACATCGTCGTATCGGGCGCGAGGCCCAGCAGATGCCGCCCGACGGTGGTGTAATGCGAACGCCGTCCCTGCACCTGCTGCGACACCGACAGCGCATCGCGCAAGCGGCGCTCGAACGCATTCGAGGGAAAGATCGCCGTCTGTCCCGCCGCCCGATAGGCCTCCGTGACGACAGCCGCCCCCTCGTTGATGGCAAATGTGGAGGCCAGACGCACGTCCATGCGATGCTCGAGAGTGAGCGGCGCTCCGCCGTCGACCGCGTCCCAGACCGATCGCAGGGTGCTCGAGTGATAGCTGCGGGCGGTTCTCAGCCGGGCTTCCAGGCGCGCCAATTCGTTGTGGAAGACGGGGCTCTCGATCAGTGACGAGGCGGCGCCGCGGGGCGACTTGGTCATGGCGAGTGTACTGAGATCGTCGAGCATACCGCGCGCAATGCCCAGCATGACGCCGCCGAAAGCGCCGGCGTAGACGACCATCTGGGGAAAGCGGAACAATGTGGCGCTGTCGTATCGACCCGACAGGTCGTCGCGATCGATCGTCAGCGCATCGGAAATGACATGATTGGTGATCGCGTAGCTGTCACTGCCGGTGCCGCGCAATCCCATCGTATGCCAGTCGTCGTCGATCGTGGCTTCGCCGCGTGGCACCAGCAGCGTGCGTTCGGCGTGCGTGCCGTCGGCATTGCGTACGGGGGTCGTGCCGTCGGCGGCGAACATTTTGCAGTGTGCGCCCAGCCACAGGGCGGCACGGCTGCCGCTGGCGAAGCTCCAGCGTCCGGTGGCGCGCCACCCCCCATCGGTGCGAATGGCCTTGCCTTGCACGCCAGCGCCCCAGGCGAGAACCGCGTCTGGAGCCCCGAACACCCGGCGGGCGACGTCGGGGGGAAGCTGGGCTGCGGTCATGGCGCAGCCCGATCCCTGGCCGATGCACCAGCCCGTGCTGGCGTCGACGGCAGAAATGGTCTCGATGACTTCGGTAAGGGTGGCCAAATCGGCGGCATCGCCCTCGAGCGCGCGCGGCAACGTCATGCGGAAGAGCCGTGCCTGATGCAGCAGGTCCATGACGTCGGCGGGAACCCGGCGGTCGCTCTCGATGCGATCGCCATGCGCCGCCAGCCGACGCGTGACGCTCAATGCCCGCGCGAGTGGCCCCGACGATCCGGGTGGTGCAACGTCGTCGGTCATGGTGCGGATCCTGTACGGCTCGATGGTCTCCTCACCAAGATAACGATATCGCGCGCCCGGTTGCAAAGCCGATCGACATCTCCGTGCGACGCGGCTTGTTGAAGGCGCACAAGTCGGCGTAGAGTGACGCACTGAAGGAGCCTCGTGCTCGAATGTCGAAAAACTGTTTCCTTGGGAGGAACCATGACGTCTCGCCTCAATCGCCGCAAATTTCTCGGCACGACCGCTGCCGGCGCCGCTGCTGCCACGACCGGCGGCATGGCCGGTATCCTGGCCACGGGCCGCGCCCCCGCGTACGCCCAGCAGGCGACGGTGCATTGGCTGCGCTGGAACGACTTCGTTCCGGCGTGCGACGCTGCGCTGCGCGAAAAAATTCTGCCCGAAGCCGAAAAAGCGCTGGGCATCAAGGTCAACTTGGAGCGCGTCAACGGCAACGATCTGCAGCCGCGCATCACCTCGGCCATCCAGTCGGGCGCAGGCCCCGACATCATCATGTTGTTCAACAACCACCCCCATCTGTATCAAGCAAGCCTTGTCGACGTCAGCGATATCGCGGAAGCGATCGGCAGCGCGCAGGGCGGGTATTACAATTTGTCGAAGGGCAACAGCCACAACGGCAAGCACTGGATTTCCATGCCATGCAACATCGTTGGTGGTATGAATGCGTATCGCAAATCCTGGTGGACCGAAGAAGGTATGCCCAATGGTCCCAAGACCTGGGACGAATACCGCGCGACGGGCAAAAAGCTCAAAGCCAAAGGCTTCCCCATCGGGCAGTCGCTGGGTCAGTCGTTCGGCGATCCCGTGGTGTTCGCCTATCCGTTCCTGTGGTCGTTCGGCGGTCGCGAGGTTGACGAGTCGGGTAGGGTGACCCTCAATTCTCCCGAGACGATCGAGGCCGTCAAATATCTGACCGCTTTCTGGAAGGACTCGATGGACGAGGGCGGTCTCGCCTGGGACGACAGCTCCAATAACCGCGCATTTCTCGCCGGCACCATCTCGGCGACGCTCAACGGCGCCTCGATCTACATCGAAGCTCTGCGCAAGCCCGAGCAGTACAAGACCGACAAAGGTATCCCGCTGAAGGACGACATCTTCCACACGCCGCTGCCGGCTGGCCCCAAAGGTCAGTTCGCCATGCACACCTTCCAGAGCCACGTCATTCCGAACTATTCGAAGAACCAACAGGCGGCCAAGGATCTGCTACGTTATTTCCACACGCCCGCCAACTACGAGAAGTGGTTCAACGTGGGTCTCGGCTTCCATTCGGGTGCGACGCTCGAGTGGGAAAAGAGCAAGCTGTGGGACAACGACCCGATCATGGAGCCTTATCGCGCCGCTGGTAAGCTCGGCTTCAACCCGGGCCTGTCTGGATCGCCCAACGCCAAGGCCGCCGAGGTGCTGACGAAGTATCTCGTCGGCAACATGTTCGCTGCCGCCATCAAGGGCCAGCCCGCCGAAGACGCGGTCAAAGCCTGCGAAGAGCAGCTCAAGAAGATCTACGTTTGAGCCACCCTGGGTGATGGTGGCACGCCGCCATCACCCGTCCTGTCGCATGTGCTGATGCCGTGCACCAGGGCGTGGCGTTCGTGCGCACGTCCCACCCTGTTCGATCGAAACGGAGCGCTGCCGCGATGGCCGCCACTACTGCCCGATCAATTCCTCTGCCGTCCGTTCCTCCACCGCGCAAGTGGCGCCCCCTCGAGGACGAGCGGTGGCTGGCGGCGTTGTTGCTGTTGCCGACGATGACGCTGCTCGGCCTCTTCATCGCCTATCCGTTCGTGCGCGGCATTCTGCTGTCGGTGACGGATTCGCGGGTCGGTGTGCCCGGGAATTGGGTCGGCTTCGACAATTATACGCGATTGCTATCCGACCCGATCTTCCATGCGGTCGTCAAAAATACGGTCTGGTACACGCTCATCACCACGATTTTCAAGTTGGCGCTGGGGTTGTGGCTGGCGCTGCTGCTCAACCGCGACTTCAAGTTCAAGGCGTTCACGCGCGCGTTCATCCTGCTGCCGTTCATCATCCCGACAGTGCTGTCCACGTTCGCCTGGAAATGGATGTTCGACCCCACGTTCAGCGTGCTCAACTGGTTGCTCTATCAGGTTGGCCTGATCACCAAGAGCGGCGGTCTGAATTGGCTCGGCGATGCCGACCTCGCGATGTGGTCGATCATCATCGTGAACATCTGGCGCGGCGTGCCGTTCTTCGCGATTTCGCTGCTCGCGGGCCTCCAGACGATCAGCCCTGACCTTGCCGAGGCCGCCGCCATCGACGGCGCCAAGCCCTTGCAGCGCTTCTGGTACATTACCTGGCCGCTGCTGCTGCCCGTGACCATGGTCGTCGTGCTGTTCTCGGTCATCCAGACCTTTGCCGACTTCCAGATCGTCTACGTCATGACCGGTGGCGGACCAGCGAACGCCACGCATCTGTTTGCCACGTACGCGTACCAGTTGGGCGTCGGCACCGGGCTGCTCAGCCAGGGCGCCGCCATCTCGCTCGCCATGTTCCCGATATTGTTCGCGATCGTGATCGTGCAGTTGCTGTACATCCGCCGCGTGGAGACCCGCTGATGATCGAAGGTGCAGCCTGGCGGCGATGGGTATACTTCCGGCTACCCCTAGCGCTCTTTCTCCTGTTTCTGCTGTTCCCGTTCTATTGGATGGTGATCACTACATTCCGGCCGGACAACGAACTCTACATCGCCTGGCAGCGGCCCAACTACGCGCCGTTCTGGACCTGGCACCCGACACTGGCGCACGTCAAATATCTGTTCGACGAGACGGCGTTCGCGACGTGGTTGTGGAACACCATGTTCATCTCGATCTGCTCGACCATCATCTCGCTGTTTTGTGGCGTGCTGGCGGGCTATGCGCTGTCACGGCTCAATTTCCCGTTTGCCGGCGGGCTCGGCACGACGATCTTCATCACCTATCTGGTGCCTCAGACGCTGCTCTTCATTCCGCTGTCGGAGATCATCCGCAATTACAATTTGGGGGACACGCCCTGGGCGCTGATCCTCACCTACCCGACGTTCCTCATCCCGTTCTGCACGTGGTTGATGATGGGCTACTTCAAGGCCATCCCGAAAGAGCTCGAGGAATGCGCCCGCATCGATGGCGCCTCGCGCTGGAAGGCGATGCTCTACATCATCATCCCCGTCGCCGTGCCCGGCATCCTGTCGGCCGGCATCTTCGCCTTCACGCTGTCGTGGAACGAGTTCATCTACGCCCTCGTGTTCCTCTCCTCGCCGGAGCAGAAAACCGTGCCCGTCGGCGTCGTCTCCGAACTCATTCGCGGCGACGTGTTCTTCTGGGGCGCGCTGATGGCCGGCGCCTTGCTGGGCAGTATTCCCGTCGCGATCGCCTACTCGTTCTTCGTTGAACACTACGTGTCTGGCCTGACCGGATCGGTCAAGGGATAGAAGCGAATAGTGAGTAGGCAGTAGGCAGTAGGCAGTAGGAATGTCTGAATGGGGGAGATGCCAAATACGGATGGCGGCAGGGCCACAATTCAGTCGTATCGCGATCTCCTGGTCTGGCAGAAGGGCATGGTGCTCGCTGAAGCGTGCTATCGCGTCACTGCGCACCTTCCAAAGGAAGAAACCTATGGTTTGATGTCCCAAATCAGACGAGCAGCGGTGTCCATTCCAGCCAACATTGCTGAAGGACACGGGCGTGACAGTACCGGTTCTTTCATCCAGCACCTGCGCATTGCGCAGGGCTCCCTGAAAGAACTGGAGACCGAGTTGTTGCTCACGAAAAGAGTGAATATTCTGAAGTCGGAAGATCTAACCGATGTTTTCAGCACTGCGGATGAATTGGGTAAAATGTTACGCGCACTGATCCGCTCCCTCCAGAACCCCTCGCGCTGACCCCACCCACCACTACCCACTACTGGCTACTGGCTACTCACTATTCGCCACTCGAACCCGACACCCGGAACCCCCCATGTCCAACGTCTCCATCCGCGAAGTCCACAAACACTATGACGACTTCCACGCCGTCAAAGGCGTGTCGCTCGAGATCAAGGACAAGGAGTTCGTCGTTCTCGTCGGGCCGTCGGGCTGTGGCAAGACCACGACCTTGCGCATGGTCGCAGGGCTCGAGTCGATCACCGAGGGCAACATCGCGATCGGCAACACCATCGTCAACGATCTGCCGCCGATGGATCGCGACATTGCGATGGTGTTCCAAAACTACGCGCTTTATCCGCACATGAGCGTGTTCGACAACATGGCCTTCGGCCTGAAGATGCGGAAATTCGCCAAGCCCGAAATTCACAAACGTGTGAAGCAGGCTGCCGACATTCTGGGGATCGAGGATCATCTTCACCGCAAGCCGCGCCAGTTGTCCGGCGGCCAGCGCCAACGCGTGGCGCTCGGCCGCGCGATCGTGCGCAATCCGCAGGTGTTCTTGTTCGACGAACCACTGTCCAATCTCGACGCCAAGCTGCGCGTACAGATGCGCGTCGAGCTCAAAAAGCTGCATCAACGCCTCGCCACCACGTCGATCTACGTGACGCACGATCAGGTCGAGGCCATGACGCTGGGCGATCGCGTCGTCGTCATGAAAGACGGCCTCATCCAGCAGATGGGTGAACCGCTCGACCTCTATGATACGCCCGCAACCAAATACGTGGCAGGCTTCATCGGCTCGCCTGCCATGAATTTCGCCGACGTGACAATCTCAGGACCGGCCGACAAACTCGTGGCGCAGAACGCCGGCTTGCGCATCGCCATCCCTGCCCGGTTCGCGCAACGTTTGGCGCCCCACAGCGGCAAGAAAGCGACGCTCGGCATCCGGCCCGAGGACCTGCACATGGCAGACGCGTCGCATCCAGCGGACTTGACGTTCGCAGCCGTCGTCGAAGTCGCCGAACAGTTGGGCTCTGAAATTCTGCTCGACGTGACCGCGGGTTCCACGACGTTCGTTGCCAGCGTCGGCCCGCGCGTCAAAGCCAAGCCCGGCGAAACCGTCAAGCTGGCCATGAACCCCGAACGCATTCACTTCTTCGACGCCCAAACCGAATTGGCGATCTGATCGCCCCTGCTGCTGCGCTGCCCCATTCTGGACACTCTCCATCGGAGGACACCCGTATGACAGCCACTGCCGAGAAACAGACGACAGGGATCTCCTATGCAGTCGACGTCGAGGACGTCGAATATGTGCGGCACGGAGACAAGCCGTTGCTTGCCACCCTGTTCAAGCCGAACGGCAAGGGGCCCTTCCCGATCCTCATCGATCTGCACGGCGGGGCTTGGTGCAGCGGTGATCGCCACAACGACAAGCTGCTGAACGAAGCTCTGGCGAAGACCGGCATCCTCGTCGTGGCGCTCGATTTTCGCGTACCGCCACAGTCGGGCTATCCGGGGTCGATCGCGGACGCCAATTACGCCGTGCGCTGGCTCAAAGCCAACGCCGCCAAGTGGAACGCACGCGCCGATCGCATCGGCATGGTCGGCATATCCAGTGGCGGTCATCAAGCGATGCTGGGCGCCATGCGTCACGATGATCCGCGCTATGCCGCGATCCCGCATGCGGGTCCCCACGATGCGCGCGTCAATTGCATTGTCATGCTGTGGCCGGTGATCGATCCGATCGGGCGCTATCGCACGGCCAAAGCCGTCGTCGCCAAGGGTGGCACTTTCCCCGAGCAGTTCGCGCGCGTGCTGCCCTCGCACGACAAGTATTGGGGCACGGAAGCGGCGATGGCCGAAGGCGCACCCGCGACGGCGCTCGAAAACGGCGAAAAAGTCGAACTGCCACCCGTGCTCTATGTGCAGGGGACGGCCGACCAAGTGCATCCGCGCGATCAGCTCGACCGGTTCGTGGCCGCCTATCGCAAGCGCGGCGGGAGCGTGGATTTGGCCCTCTACGAGGGTGAGGTCTCCGGGTTCATCACGGGCGCCGCCAGCAATCCCGCCAATGCGCGCGCGGCCCTCGAGAAGACAGTCGAATTCCTGCATCGGCATCTGAGCTGATCCCAGCGGCCGGGTGGGTCTCGCTCTCCTGAACGGACGATAAACGGCCCATTCAGAACACGTTCAGGCGGAGGACAGCACATTCCGCGTCATCCTGGCGATCCCAATCCCCGGCGTGATCCCGAGGGCCTTGCTGCCAGGCTGCAAGGCCCTCACCCTCGTCAGGATGGCCTTTGTCATCGGTGGTCGATACTGAAGACCTCTGCCGGCAGCAGCACCAGTTCGGCGGCCATGCGCAGGCCCACCAGCACGACCATCAGGCCCAGCAGCCAGCGCGCCCAGTCGGCCTGCAAGCGTTGGCTCAATCTCACGCCGATCTGCGCGCCCGTGACCCCGCCAATGATCAGCGGAGCGGCAAGAAAGATATCGACCGCTGTGTTCTGCACGGCTTGCAGAACGGTGGCGCTGGCCGTGACGAAGATGATTTGAAAGGCAGACGTTCCAAAGGCGATGCGCGTCGGAATGCGCAGGACATAGATCAGTGCCGGAACCAGCAGAAATCCACCGCCGACCCCCATGATGGCCGTCAGCCAGCCGACCAGCATGCCGATGCCCAGCGGCGGCAGAATACTCATGTAGAGCTTGGCGGCACGAAACCGCTGCTTCAACGGCAACCCTTGAATCCAGCTGTGATGGGCGCCGCGTCGGCGTTTGCGGGCAGGCCTGTCGATCCGCGCCGCGAGCAGTGCGCGCGTGCTCTCGATCAGCATCAGCGTGCCGACGACGC
>JANOHP010000202.1:0-20518 GCA_031406575.1 Hyphomicrobiales bacterium | reverse complement strand
TCGGACCATCCCGGACTACCCCAAGCCCGGCATCATGTTCCGCGATGTGACGACGCTGATGGCGGACGCCCAGGGATTCAAGGCAGCGGTCGCCCGCTTGGCGGACCCTTACCGAACGGAACCCATCGACGTGGTCGCGGGCATCGAAGCCCGCGGTTTCATCATCGCGGGCGCAATCGCGGATCGACTGGGCTGCGGCTTCGTTCCAGTGCGCAAGAAGGGCAAACTTCCCTGGCGTACCATCCAGCAGGAGTACGCCCTCGAATACGGCACCGACACGCTCGAGATGCACGAAGATGCCTTGGCGCGTGGTAAACGTGTCCTGCTCGTCGATGATTTGATCGCAACGGGGGGAACGGCGGAGGCTGCCGTGTCCCTGATCGGCCGGCTCGGCGGGCAAATTCTGGGCGCTGCCTTCATCATCGACCTCCCCGAACTGGGAGGCGCCCAACGTCTGCGGGACCAAGGTGTCGATGTGCACGCGTTGATGGCTTTCGAGGGGCATTGAACCACCCCATATAACGATCAGAAACGCGGAAAAGGGTCGCCTCCCATGAACATCGATGGTCGGCATTATCGCACGATCTGGTTGGGCGCCGACGGGTGGTCTGTCGAGGTCATCGATCAGACCAAGCTGCCGCATCGGTTCGAGACCCTGCGGCTCGGCGATGTCGAAACGGCTGGCCGCGCGATCAAGACCATGCAGGTGCGTGGCGCGCCGCTGATCGGCGCCACGGCGGCTTACGGGCTGGCGCTCGCCATGCGGGTCGATCCCTCCGACACGGGCCTTGCGCGCACTATCGCGTTCCTCAACCAACAGCGCCCGACAGCAGTCAACCTGCGCTGGGCGCTGGAAGAGATGCACAAGGTGCTGGCACCGCTGTCGCCGGCACAGCGTGAGAGGGCTGCGTACGCCAAGGCTGCTGCACTGTGCGACGCGGACGTGGAGACGTGCCGACGGATCGGCGTCAACGGTCTGCCGCTGATCCAGGCAGTCGCCAAGACGAAAAAGGCCGGCGAGTGCATCAATATCCTGACGCACTGCAACGCGGGATGGATCGCGTGCGTCGATTGGGGCACCGCGACGGCGCCCATCTACATGGCGCACGACGCGGGGCTGCCGGTCCACGTTTGGGTCGACGAGACGCGACCGCGCAATCAGGGTGCTTCGCTCACGGCTTTCGAGCTTGGGCGGCACGGCGTGCCGCATACGATCATCGCCGACAATGCCGGCGGCCATCTGATGCAGCACGGTGACGTGGACCTCGTGATCGTGGGCACCGACCGGGTGACGCGCAACGGCGACGTCGCCAATAAGATCGGCACGTATTTGAAGGCGCTGGCGGCCAAGGATACGGGCGTGCCGTTCTATGTGGCTCTGCCGCATTCAACCATCGATTGGGGCCTCGCCGACGGCTTTCAAATCGAGATCGAGGAGCGCAGCGCCGACGAAGTATTGCGCATGACCGGTCGGCTTCCGGATGGATCGGTGGCGACGATCGACATCGCAGCGCCAGGGTCGCCGGCCGCCAATCCGGCGTTCGACGTGACACCATCGCGGCTCGTCAGCGGTTTCATAACGGAACGTGGCGTTTGTGCGGCGAACGAGGCCGGATTGCTCGGGCTTTATCCCGAGCAGGCTGTCGATGCCGCGACGGCTGCCCAGTAACAACACGAGGAGTAGTCACATGCCAAAGGGCTTTCTGCTTGCCATTGCTCTGACCTGTGCGCTGTCGGGTGCTGCGATCGCTCACCATGGCTGGGGCAGCTACGATGCGACGAAACCCGTCACCGTCGCGGGCAAAATCATGACGTCGCGGTATGAAAATCCCCACGTCGCACTGACGGTACAGACCGCCGACAAGCTCTGGACCGTGACGCTGGCGCCCACATCGCGCATGGTCAATCGCGGCGCACTGGTCGAACTCGTCGCCATCGGTCGCGACATTACGGCTTTGGGATATCCCTCGACGGTAGAGAAGGATGAAATCCGCGCCGAGCGCATCACCGTCGATGGCAAGACCATCGAGATGCGCTGAAGGATCAAGCGGCCCCACAACTGTTGATCGATCTCGAAGCTTCTGGCCTCGGTATGGCGATCCGGCAGTCGGTGTGGGCCTATCCTGCTGCCAACGTGGCGCATGTCGTGGGCGTCGTGTTGTTTGCCGGCGCCATTGCGGTGATGGATCTGACGCTGTTGGGCGTCGTGTCCAGCTCAGACAGGACCCGGCTCATTGCTGGCGCGCGGCGGTGGGCGATCGTGTTCTTTGCGTGCGTCCTGGTGGCCGGCGCCGTGCTCTTCATCGCAGAAGCCAGCCACGTCGCCCTCAACCGTGTGTTCCAGGTGAAAATGGCGCTGATCGCCTTTGGCCTGGCAAACGCGGTGTGGTTCGGGGGGCGTGGCGTCGTCGCGGCGACCCGCTTACCCCTTGACGCACCACTGCCTCGTCTTGCGCGGGCGGCTGCGCTCGTATCCTTGTTGATTTGGATCACGGTGGCGGCACTGGGTCGGTTCATTGCTTACGTTTGAACGTGAGGAGGGTGTGATGCTCCGCTCGGATACGGTTCTGATCGTCGTCGATGTGCAAAACGATTTCTGCCCCGGTGGTGCCCTCGCCGTACCGAACGGTGACGACGTGGTGCCGATCATCAACGCGCTGGCGCGCCGATTCCAGAACGTGGTGCTGACCCAGGATTGGCATCCGGCAGGCCACGCCTCGTTCGCCTCGTCGCATGCGGGCACGGCGCCGTTCGAAACGACGATGTTGAGCTACGGCGAGCAGGTGTTGTGGCCCGATCACTGCATCAAGGGAACGCGTGGGGCCGAGCTGCACGCCAAGCTCTCGATTCCGCAAGCGCAGCTGGTCGTTCGCAAAGGCTTTCGCGCCGATGTGGACAGCTACTCGGCATTTCTCGAAGCCGACCGCACGACGCCGACGGGCCTGGGCGGGTATCTGAAAGAGCGCGGGATTACACGGGTCTTCGTAGCGGGACTCGCCACGGATTTCTGCGTCGCCTGGACGGCGCTGGATGCGCGCCGTTTCGGCCTCGAGGCGACGGTCGTCGAGGATGCCTGCCGCGCGATCGATACCGGCGGATCGCTCACCAGGGCGTGGCGAGAACTCGAGGCGGCCGGAGTCACCCGCTTGACGGCGGCGGCACACGCCGAAGTCGCGTGACGGCAACGCCAGCGCGTCGCCACGCGTACGTCGTCTCACACTGAGCGCGCAGGCCTCACGCGGACACCCGGAGCCGGTCTCTCGAGCAGAACGTCCCGCCGGAAGCGGAACAGTTTGGCAGGACGGCCGCCGGTGTGTGTGCGAACTTCTCCCGTCGGCTCGACGAGACCCGTGCCTTCGACCAAGCGGCGAAAATTCTGCTTGTGCAGATGGGGCCCGAGGATCGCTTCCACCGATTTTTGCAGCTCGAACAGCGTGAAATCGGGCGGCAGGAGTTCGAACACGACCGGGCGAAAGCGAATTTTGGCTCTGAGGCGGCCGAGTGCTGCGGCGAGCGTGCGACGATGATCGTTGCGCAGTCGGCGGTCGACTGTGCAATCCTGCAAGCCGCTCTCCATGAGGATGTCCAGCCGCTCGAGCACGCGCTCGTCGTCCCAGCGTCCGCCATCGAGACCGAAGGCGATGGCAACGCGCTCGCGACGGACCGAGTGGTCTTCAGCGGCGCCCGTTTGGCACTCTGCGATCCATGACGTCAGCGCGGGCTGGATGGTGTCGACGAGGACAGCCGGCCGACCCGCGCGCCAGTCTTCCCAGGGAAAATACGTGTAAATTCCGGTCCAATCGGCGTTGCCGGACATTTCGCCGCTCTCGGCGCGGGACAGGGCCAAATGACCGATCGACAAGGAGCGAGCGCTGGCCGAGTCCTGCGATGGTGAAAATACCTTGGGCCAATCCGAGGACAACTGCTCCACGAAACCCAGTTCGAGCCCCGTATCTTCCTCGACACGTTGACGAATGGCCTCTTCGAGAGACGCGTGAACCGCCGGTCTGAAGCGGGTCGATGGAAGCAGGTCGATCAGCCGGCCGGCGCTGGACGCATTGCGTTTTATCAAAACTACAGGGTGATCGTGTTGGACGGCGATTACGGCTGCGGTGAGTTCGACGGCCAGTTGATCGCGCGAACTGGTGAACTCGTTGGCACTGTCGGTCGCCTCGCGCCAAACTTGGCCCTCGGCAGCGGTGGACTCGGTTACAGTCGTGCTTGCGTCATCTTGCATGGTGCGCGTCTCCTCGATGCGCAAGCTCCAGGAGAATCTTGTCGATTTCTAGGTCAAGCAGAATTTTTATGTCATCAACTAAAAAATAGAGCCTAACGGATCGTCGGGTGACGGCGGGGTCCGTCAAGCGGGTCGCTGATGCCATCATTTTGCCATTACCGATGCACGCGCGCCTGCTCGAAAGTGCGAAAGCGCTGCAGAAAAGCGGCTTGCATGGCGTCGGCGGGCCGCGCCGCGAGTGCGAGAAGCGTGTCGGCGAATGCGCCATCGAATGATATGACGGGGCCAAACAAGGTGGTCGCTTCGTCGAGGGCAAATCCCGCAAGCCGCGTTGCTTCGTAATAGGCGGCGATCCGGTCGGCGGTTTTGATCAATTGTGTAACATCGTCGGGAACGGGATGCGGCAGTGCAAAACGCCGATGAATGGCGGCCAGCAGGCGATTTTCGAAAGCTTTGTAGTCGAGGCCGATCGCCGCTTTGAACGGACTGATCAGATCGCCGACGACGTACTCGGGCGCATCGTGCAGCAACGACACCATTCGCCATTCGACGGGCCAATCGGGTGCCGATGCTGCGGTGATGTCCTCCACCAGCAGAGCGTGTTGCGCGACAGAAAATGCATGGTCCCCGACCGTCTGCCCGTTCCAGCGCGCAACCCGCGCCAAACCATGCGCAATGTCCTCGATTTCGATGTCGGCTGGATCAGGATCGAGCAAATCGAGCCGCCGGCCCGACAGCATGCGCTGCCAAGCGCGGGGGGAATGCGTATTCGTTGACGAATGCATGGTCGCCCTAATCCATCACCAGAGCGTTTCGACCCCGTAGGCCTGGAGTGCCCGGTCTATGGTCACGAGTGTAAGACCTTCAATCTGAGATTGAGCGACAAGCAATCGATCGAACGGATCGCGATGGCGGAGACGATAAGAACCCGCGCGGAGGGCATGTTGCAGGCTGATGGGTAGCGGAATGAGGTCGAGCCGTTCAATCAGGAATGGCAGTTCATCGACCAAATCGACGACCTCGGGCCATTTACCGCTGTTTGCCTTCGTTGCAATTTCCCAGCCGTTCACAGCCGAAACGAAGACCTGCGAATCGTCCAACTCGATCGCGTCGCGCGCAATGGAAGAAAGTTCTGGAGCATCTTTGAGAAACCAGACGAGGGTGTGCGTATCGAGAAGAAGTCTCACAAGGGCTCTCCGCCCCAGAACTCACGCAGCTCTTCATCGCTCATAGGTTCGAGAAGTCGCGCGGGAACGACCAACGTGTCACGCAGTGCGCCTGCACGGCGCCTTCCCGATTTTTCCATCGCCGATAAGCGGATCATTGCTTCGTCATCGACGAGGACGATATCTTCCCCCCCCCGAACCCGCTTGATCACAGCGGCGAGGTCTTTCTCAGCATCTTGCACCGAAATTCGCGTCATAGGGTCAAGATAAACTCATCGTGGGACGATCGCAACCGAGCCGTCGTCACCTTATTCCCCGGCTGAAAGATAGAGATTTCTTGAAATCGCTGCATTGGTGGCCGTTGTCGCGACAAGCGTCATTCACCCCTAATCATTGGCAGGGCTCTGACTTTGGCCGACCATTCGTCTCAGCCGGGAAATGGGGCGTCATTTCTGCGGTCCTCGAAATGCCTTTTGCAGCTTGGCGCAGGCGGAGTGGCGGTGGCAGGTGACGAGGTGGTCGTTGACGAAGCCCGAGGACTGCATGAAGGCGTAGAGCGTGGTCGGACCGACGAACCGAAAGCCTTCTTTTTTCAGCGCCTTGGAGATCGATTTCGACAGGTCCGTCTCGGCTGGCACGTCGCCGAAGGCGCGGCGCTGGTTGGCAATGGGGCGGCCATCGAGGAAGTTCCACAGGAAGGACGCGAGGCTCTGGCGCTCGGTCAGACGCAGATAGGCCTGCGCATTGTCGATAGTCGCCTCGATTTTGAGCCGATTTCTGACGATGCCGGCATCCGCCATCAGCCGCGCCTTGTCGGCGTCTCCGTAGCGAGCGATGCGCTCGACGTCGAAGTCGTGGAACGCGGCGCGGAAGGCTGGCCGCTTACGCAGGATCGTCAACCAGGACAGGCCGGACTGAAAGCCCTCGAGGACGAGCTTTTCGAAGAGAAGCCGGTCGTCGGCGTGCGGCACGCCCCATTCTTCATCGTGGTAGCGCGTGTATTCGGGATCGGCGATGCCGGTCCAAGGACAGCGGGTGAGGGTGGCATCGATCATGTGCGTGCGCCTGCTTGTGCTTGCTCGGCGACGCTTTGCCGGTACGTCGCCATTCTCTCAGGGTCGACGATGAGGGGAATGCCCGCCGAGGTGATCGGCTGTCCTTTGTCGAGCGCTTCCGCGACGCGATCCAGGCGCAGCATGGCCAGCGCCTGGGTGCTGGCAACCGTTCCGACCGTTCCGATCGTGGCCGCCGCAACCTTCACTTCGGCGCCGCTGGCCACCGGCGCGGCGGCTGTGATCCTAACGACGCGTTTGCGCACGACTGTTTTGTTCTGCATGCGCGCGACAACCTCCTGGCCGACGAAGCATCCCTTCGTGAACGAGACTCCGTGAAAGAGGTCGAACCCGGCTTCGTGCGGAAACGTGTCGCCGAGTGGGTAATCGATTCCCGCATCGGGAACGCCCGCGAGAATTCGGCTCGCCGCATACACCTCGGGAAGCATGCGCGGCGCGCCCATCAGCTCGACGATTTCACCGACGCGCGGGGCTGGGATCAACACGCGGTCGCCGAGTTGATCGCTGCGCGGGTCGGCGAAGGCGATGGCGCCTGTCGGGCGCGCCCGCACGGCACCCTGCGACACCAGCACCACGACTTCACCGGCCGCGTCCGCGATCTCGACCTTGGCGCGGAGTTTGTAGAGGTTCAGGCGCTTGGCCAGCGCCGCCGTCTGATCGAGGCCCGTTTCGAGCAGGTATCCGGCGGGGGTCTTCACGATGAAAAACGCGAACAGAATTTTGCCCTGGGGCGTCAGCAAGCCAGCGTGAAGGGCGTCGTGCGTATCGAGCAAGCCCATGTCGTTCGTGATGAGGTTGTCGAGGAAATCGCGCGCATCTGGACCTTTGACGGAGACGACGCCGCGGTCCGGCAGCAAAGCAATTCTGGCCTGCGTCATGAAACAGCTCCTGGCAGGTCAGGAGCCCTGAGGCTTCCCGGCACGCGTTTTCTCCTGTACCTCGCCTCGATCAGTTAGTCACCCGATGAGACGGACGCAAGTTGCAGCCGCTCGTACTGCAGGAGCACCCGATGTCTGAGACGTTCGACCTCGTCATCCGCAGCGCCACGGTCGTGAACCACGACGGGACGGGTATTCGCGACATCGGCGTTCGAAATGGCCGCATAGCGGGGCTGGGCGACCTGCGCTCGGCGAAGTCTGCGGAGACGTTGGATGCGGCCGGACTGCATGTGCTGCCCGGCGTCATCGACAGCCAGGTGCACTTTCGCGAGCCCGGCCTCGAACAGAAAGAAGATCTGGAGACCGGCGCGCGGGCGGCCGTTATGGGCGGTGTGACGGTGGTCTTCGAGATGCCCAACACCAAGCCACTGACGACGGACGCCGCAGCCCTGGCCGACAAGGTGCGTCGCGCCCGGAATCGCATGCACTGCGATTTCGCCTTCTACGTCGGCGGCACACGCGAGAATGTGGAGGAGATCCCAGCGCTGGAGCGTTTGGAGTCGTCGGCGGGGATCAAGGTGTTCATGGGCGCATCGACGGGCGATCTGCTGGTCGAGGATGAGCCCTCGTTGGATCGCATCATCGCCAAGCTCTCTCGGCGGGCGGCGTTTCATGCCGAGGATGAGGATCGTTTGCGGGCACGCGCCCATCTGCGCCGTCCCGGAGACGCCTCGTCGCATCCTGTTTGGCGGGACGAGGAAGCCGCGATGATCGCCACTCAACGGCTGGTCGGAATTGCGGAAAAGTATGGCAAGCGCGTGCATGTGCTGCACATTTCGACGGCCGATGAGATCGTCTGGCTGCGCGACCACAAGGAGTGGGCATCGTGCGAAGTCACACCTAACCACCTGACGCTGACGGCACCGGACTGCTACGAGCGGCTGGGCACCTTCGCGCAGATGAACCCACCAGTGCGCGATGCGCGCCATCAAGCGGGCATCTGGGCCGGCATTGCCGACGGCACAGTGGACGTGCTGGGCTCGGATCATGCGCCGCATACCCAGGAGGAAAAGCACCATCCCTATCCCGACAGCCACTCGGGAATGACGGGCGTGCAGACGCTGGTGCCGATCATGTTGGATCACGTCAACGCGGGCCGGCTGTCACTGGCGCGCTTCGTCGATTTGACGAGCGCGGGACCGCAGCGCCTGTTCGGCATCCGCAACAAGGGCCGCATCGCGGTTGGCTACGATGCGGATCTCACGGTGGTCGATATGGGTCGCACCGAAACGATTACCAACGCCTGGATCCAGTCGCGCTCGCGCTGGACGCCGTTCGACGGCAAGAACGTAAAGGGTTGGCCCGTCGGCACATTCGTGCGCGGGCGGCGCGTCATGTGGCATGGGGCGATCGAGGGCACCGCGACAGGGCAGCCGGTGCGGTTCTACGAGGGGATGGCGACGGGTTAAAAACGGAGTTGTCGGGCGCCCGTTGGAACTTGGCGCCTATGATTTCAGGGATCCTTCGTACCTTACCGCTTCCGCCTGACCTTTGCCTTTGGCAGATGATTTGACGCCGCGTCCCGCTTCCACGGCCCCGATGACAATCGGTCGTTCGCCGGCTGTGCGGAGAGCTGCGACGACGTCATCGGCGCGGGCTGCGTCTGCGATCACGACCATGCCGATACCGCAGTTGAAGGTGCGCAGCATTTCCGCGTCGTCGAGGCGGCCCGCGGCCGCCAGCCACGCAAACACAGCCGGCTGAGGGATGCGCGCCAGATCGATGTGGGCGGCCAATCCTTCCGGAAGGACACGGGGTACATTCTCCGACAACCCACCGCCGGTGATATGCGAGAGGCCTTTTACGGCTGCGGACGACCCGCTGCCGCCTGTCGCGCGAATGGCAGCGAGGACAGGCTTCACATAGATGCGGGTCGGCGTGAGCAGGCTTTGGGCCATCGTCTGGCCTGAAGCCGCGTCGAAGGGCGCTGGTGCGTCCCACGCAATTCCTGCCTTTTCGACGAGTTTGCGCACGAGCGAATAGCCGTTGGAGTGCACGCCCGAGGACGGCAGGCCGATCAGCACGTCGCCCACGGCGATATCGCCGCGCGGCAGCACCTCGCCGCGCTCCACGGCGCCGACGGCAAAGCCGGCGAGGTCGTAATCCTTGCCCTGGTACATGCCGGGCATCTCGGCCGTTTCGCCCCCGATTAGGGCGCAGCCCGCTTCCCGGCAGCCCGAGGCGATGCCGGCGATGACGCGACGGGCAATATCGACTTCGAGTTTGGTCGTTGCGAGGTAATCCAGGAAAAACAGCGGCTCCGCCCCCTGCACTACGAGATCATTGACACACATGGCGACGAGATCGATGCCGATCGTGTCGTGCAGGCCGGTATCGATGGCGATTTTCAACTTGGTGCCGACGCCGTCGTTCGCGGCCACGAGGATGGGATCGCGAAACCCTGCCGCTTTCAGATCGAACAATCCGCCGAAGCCGCCCAGATCGGCATCGGCGCCAGCGCGTCGTGTCGCCTTGACGAGCGGCTTGATGGCCTCGACAAGCGCATTGCCAGCGTCGATGTCGACACCGGAATCGCGGTACGTGACGGAGGGTTCGGTCTGGTTCGGCTTGGTCATGGTCGCATCCCGCTGGTCGTGGGCGCGAAGAAGCATGCCACAGGCCCTCGCGTCCAGTGACCATCCGTGTGAAGTGTTCGATCGATCCCTACTTCTGCCCGATTGCCACGGTGATGTGACCGGGAAAAGCATAAAGTCGCGGTCGTCGCGGACGGCGGGTGTCTCGAGGAGATGTGGCCACATGCAACGCCATCCCCGCCATAGCGGGACGAGATTGATGCGGTTGCGGTCAGGACATTGCCTGGGCGCGATCGGGCTCGCGGTGTCCGTTCTGTGCGCCGTGAGCGGGCCGACCGCCGCGCAGACGCGCGAAGGTCGTGTATTCACCGTCGGCAACTACCCTGTCGAGGCGCGCGCTGCCAATGCCGTGGAGGCGAAGGATCGCGCCATTCTGGAAGGTCAGCAGGCGGCGCTGCGCTCGCTTCTGAAACGCATCGTGCCGGTGTCTTATTATGCGCGCATCAGAAAAGTCGATGTGTCGAATGCCGGGGATTTGATCGACGGAGTGGCCGTCCGGTCGGAGCGCAATTCGACGACCGAGTACATCGCCAGTTATGACTTCACGTTCCAAGGCGAAGCCGTGCGGCGCTTGCTCGACGCCGAAAACATCCCGTTCCTGGACCGCCAGGCGCCATCGATCACGCTGGTGCCGATCTATATCGCCCCAAAAGGATCGCCGATCCCCGATGGTTTCGAAGACGTTCGGGGTTCGGACGCGTGGCTCTATGCCTGGAAAGGGCTGGATCTCGCGAACGCCTTGACGCCGGTGACGCTGAAAGCGGCGGGCCGTGCTGTCTCGCCCGATGCTCTCAAGGCGGTACTGGGTGGCGATATCGGAGCGATTCGCACACTCGCCGGCGAACAGCGCGCCGAAACGGTGATGGTGGCGGTTTTGGAGCCGGATGTGGCGCAGAAAAAGGTCACCGCGACGATCGCTGGTCGCGATGCGGTGGCACCGTTCGTTCTGCGGCGGACCTACCGGCTCGAGGGGCCGGATTTGGCATATACGGCGGAGTTGGCGGCGGTGATCTCTCTGGGCGTTCTCGAAGGGCGCTGGAAGGCGATCAATACGCGCACTGCAGCAAACGCCGGCCCACGCGCGGGCGCTGTCCGCCACCAACCGGCGGCGGGCGCGCGGCAGTATCCCGGGCCTCAGGTTTCGGGAACGACGGGGCAACAGATTCGTATCTCGATCGAATTTCGTTCGATGGGTGAATGGCAACAGATCAGCCGCCAACTGTCCGAGACGCCTGAGGTCACGGACCTCGACGTCGAGGGACTGTCGGGGCGGGGCGCGCGCGTGAGCCTGAACTATCCCGGTGGGCCGCAGGATTTGGCGACCACGCTGGCCGAACAGGGACTGGTGCTGCGCAATGGCGCGAACGGTTGGGTGTTGGGCCTGCGGTGACGGCACGCGGGTAGAGCGTTTTTCCGGGACGGGGGTGCAAGCCGCTCGACGGGACGCCCCGTTCGTGGGAACATCGCGCCTCGACTGGACGATGAGGCGATGATCGGGTCGCCTGCGGGCCATGGAAGGTCAATTCGAGCACGGAGCGGCACGGCCGGATAACTCGCTTGAGCCTCAATATCCCGAATGTGGTGACGCTCGGCCGTGTGATCCTCGTACCGGTGATCTTCTGGTTGCTCGTCAGCGGTAACACCAAGGCTGCCTTTTTCGCATTTCTCGCTGCCGGGATCTCCGACGCCGTCGATGGCTTCGTGGCCAAGCGCTTCAAGCTCGAAACCGAACTCGGCGCCTATCTCGATCCGCTGGCCGACAAGCTGCTGATCATCAGCATATACGTCGCGCTCGGGGTCGCCGGAAATCTGCCGTCGTGGCTCGTGGTTGCCGTCGTCTCGCGCGACATCCTGATCGTTTTGGGCGTCGTTCTGGCGTGGATCGTGGGCCAGGCGGTGACAATCCGGCCACTGGCAGTCAGCAAGGCCAACACGGCGTCGCAGATCCTGCTTGCCGCCGTCGTTCTGGCGGATGAAGGGTTCAAGCTCGAGATGGCCGGACTGCGGTGGACGCTCGTGTGGACGACGCTGGTCTTGACCGTGTGGTCGCTCGCGGCCTACCTGCGCGAGTGGATGGGCCTCATGGCCGGCAGTGGATTGCCACCGAGCACAGGCGGTGATCCCAAAGCGTGATGCAAACGAGGGTGCTGGGAGACGGCGATGCGGATCGAACGGCAACTCCTCTTCTGGCTCGGGGCGGGACTCGTTCTGCTCGCCATTATCGCCCTGCTCAGCCCGGTTTTATTGCCATTCGTGGCGGGCATCGTGATCGCTTATTTCCTGAACCCGGTTGCCGATCGATTGCAACGCATGGGCTGCGGCCGGATGCTGTCGGCCGTCCTGATCGTCTTTTCGGTCGGCGTGCTCGTCGCGGTTGCAGCCGTCCTTCTGGTGCCGTTCGTCGCCAGCCAGCTCCGCCAGCTCGCTGAAACGATGCCGGTCGATCTCGCCAAGCTCGAGACGTCCGTCAACCTGTGGCTGATGCAAAATCTGGGGGACCGCTTTCCCGTCGTCGTCAACGGCCTCGAGCGGGCGCTGGCCGAGCTGTCTCAGAGCTGGACGGCCTCGGTGGGCGCCATTGCCAAAGCCATTTGGAACCAGGGTTTGGCAATCGTCAATTTCCTGTCGCTGCTGCTGATTACGCCCGTCGTCGTATTCTATCTTCTGGTCGACTGGCATCCGATGCTGCAGAAGGTCGATGGCTGGCTGCCCCGAGAACATGCCGGAACGATCCGGCGGCTGGCTACGGAGATCAACGAAGCGGTGTCGGCGTTCATTCGCGGACAGGGCACGATCTGCTTCATTCTGGGGGCGTTCTACGCTGGCGCGCTGATGCTGATCGGGTTGCCCTATGGTGTGCTGATCGGCCTCGTCACCGGAGCGCTGACGTTCGTTCCGATCGTGGGATGGGCGCTGGGCTTCATCATCGCGGCCGGAACCGCTGTCGCGCACGCGTGGCCGTCGTTTGGAATGCTGGCGCAAGTGGCCATCGTGTTCGGCGCGGGGATGGCCATCGACTCGGCCGTGCTGTCGCCCAAGATCGTCGGTCAGCGCATCGGGTTGCATCCCGTATGGCTGATTTTCTCACTGATGGTTTTCAGTTATTTGTTCGGCTTCGTCGGCATGTTGGTGGCTGTACCCGTGGCAGCGGCTGTCGCTGTAGTCGTACGGTTCGGGTTGGAGATTTACCTCGGCAGCAGGGTCTATACCGGACCCGTCAGCGTCGACGGTGAGCTACGCCGGACGCCGGTGACGCCATCACGCTCGGCCACTGGGCCGGTTTCATGACGGGGTCGCCGCAGCAACTCGTGCTTGATCTGCCCCATCGCCCGGCCTTAGGGGAAGAGGATTTCCTTGTCAGCCCGTCGAACGCGGCAGCGGTGGCGATGATCGACCGTTGGCCGGATTGGCCGCAGACCAGCTCACTCGTGGTCGGGGCGCGGCAATCGGGAAAGTCGCACCTCGCCCACGTGTGGCAGTTGCGAACCGGCGCGGAGGTGGTCGAGGCCCGCCGCTTGGACGACAGTGCGATCGCTCGTTTGGCGCATACCCATGCGCTGGTCATAGAGGACCTCGACCGGGGCATCTCGGATGAACGCGTTTTGTTCCACTTGCTGAACTCGGCCCGGGAAAACGGGGGATCGCTGCTGCTCACGTCGGAATGCCCGGCTGGGGAACTCGACCCCAGCCTGCCCGATCTGCGGTCCCGACTGCGGGCGCTGCCGATGGTGCGGATCGACCCTCCAGACGACCAGTTGATTGGGGCGGTGCTGGTCAAGTTGTTCAGCGACCGTCAACTCAGCGTCGAACCGCACGTGATCGCCCATGCCGCCCGGCATGTCGATCGGTCGATGGCCGCCATGGCTGGCTTCGTCGATACCGTGGACAGGGCGGCGCTGGCAGCCAAAAGAAAGGTCACACGGGTTCTCGTGAACGATGTACTTGCAGGTTTGGGCCGCGACGTTAACGAAGATGAAGATCAGCCCAGTTGAGGCGGTTCGCCCGTGAGCCCGAAAGGGCCTGAATTTTAAGCTCCTCATGGCAGAAATCGGATAGCGCCGACATCTCGCGCGTTACCCCTATCGATGAAGTCCGGAGAGTCTGGTGAGCGCGACAGAGACCCGCACGAAACGAGGCAAACGACCCACCACTGCGTCCCCGGGCGCGGGCGCAGTCCATGCGCTGCCGACTGGCCCGCTGCGGTATTTCAACCGGGAGTTGTCCTGGCTGCAGTTCAACCACCGGGTACTGGAAGAGGCGCAAAACCCCAACCACCCCCTGCTCGAGCAACTGCGGTTCCTGTCGATCTCGGCCTCCAACCTGGACGAATTTTTCATGGTGCGAGTGGCTGGCCTGCATGGGCAGGTCCGCGCCAAGGTCGCGACCGTGAGCCAGGACGGGCTCACCGCCGCGCAGCAACTGTCCGCGATCAATGCCGCGGTTGCAAAGCTGTCCGACGAACAACAGGCTTGCTGGCGACGCCTTCGCGCGGAGATGGCGGCAGCGCATCTGTCGATCGTCGAGCCCGAGGAGTTGTCGGCTGGCGATCGCCGATGGCTGGAGGAGTATTTCTTCACGCACGTCTTTCCCGTGCTGACGCCGCTCGCCGTCGACCCCGCACACCCGTTTCCCTTCATGCCGAACAAGGGTTTCGCCGTCGGCATCGAGCTCGAGCGTGACGGCGCCGCGTCGACCCTGCACGCCTTGATGCCGATCCCGTTCCAGCTTCCCCGCTTCGTGCGGCTGCCGGTCGACACCGACGTGCAGACCCGTTCGCAGTCGGCCGTGCGGTTCATGCGTATGGAGACGCTGATCGGTCTGTTCGCAGGGCGCCTCTTTCCCGGCTATCACGTTGCCCGGTTGGGGGCCTTCCGGGTGCTGCGCGACAGCGACATCGAGGTGGAGGAAGAAGCCGAGGATCTCGTGCGCTACTTCGAGAGCGCGCTGAAGCGACGCCGCCGCGGCTCGGTCATCCGGCTCGAGATCGACGCGACCATGCCGCACGAGTTGCGGACCTTCGTCATCGAGCAGCTCAAGATCGGCGAGTCGCACGTCGATGTGGAAGAGAGCATGCTGGGCCTGTCCGATACCGCGCAACTCATCGTATCGGACCGCCCCGATCTCGTCTTCAAACCGTTCAACATTCGCTTCCCCGAACGCATTCGCGAATTCAGCGGCGATTGTTTTGCCGCCATCCGCGCCAAGGACATCGTCGTCCACCACCCCTACGAGTCGTTCGATGTCGTGCTGCAATTGTTGCGACAGGCTTCCGCCGATCCGCACGTGATGGCGATCAAGTGGACGCTCTATCGCACCTCGATCGACAGTCCGATCGTGCAGGCGCTGAAAGAGGCCGCCGAAGTCGGCAAGTCCGTCACTGCCGTCGTCGAGCTGAAAGCGCGGTTCGACGAGGCGCACAATATTCGGCTGGCTCGCGATCTGGAAAGTTCGGGCGTGCACGTCGTCTACGGCTTCATCGAGCTGAAGACCCATGCCAAGCTCGGGCTCATCGTGCGCCGGGAGGGCACGGATTTGTCCACCTACTGCCATATCGGAACGGGTAATTACCACCCGCAGACGGCACGCGTTTACACCGACTTGTCGTTCTTCACGGGAGACGCGGTGATTGCGCGCGACGTCAGCCGCATCTTTAATTTCGTCACCGGATATGCCGAGCCCGCGGACCTCGAGGTGTTGGCCGCCAGTCCTCGTGGGATCCGCGCCGTCATGTTGCGCCACATCGCCGACGAGGTCGATCACGCGAAGGCTGGACGGCCGGCGGCGATCTGGGCGAAAATGAACGCCCTCGTCGACGGGCAGATCATCGAGGCGCTGTATGCGGCGAGCCAAGCCGGTGTCGAAATCGACCTCGTGGTACGCGGCATTTGTTGCCTACGGCCGGGGATTGCCGGGCTGTCGGACCGCATCCGCGTCAAGAGCATCGTGGGCCGGTTCCTGGAGCATGGCCGCGTGTACTGCTTCGGCGCGGGCCATGGATTGCCGAGCCCCCGTGCCCTCGTCTACATCAGCTCCGCAGACATGATGCCCCGCAACCTCGATCGCCGCGTCGAGGCCATGGTGCCCATCCGCAACGTCACGGTGCACGAGCAAATTCTCGACCAGATCATGGTGGCGAACCTGGAAGACAACGAGCAGAGCTGGCGTCTGGGCCCCGACGGCGCCTACGAGCGCATTCGACCCGGACCCGGTGAGGAACCGTTCAATGCACACATGTATTTCATGACCAATCCGAGCCTGTCGGGTCGGGGGCAGTCGCTGAAAGAAAACTTCCCCCCCCGCTTTCGCGAGCGCGCAATAGGTGAGGATCAATCGTGACTTCTCGGTGGGCGGAGAGCGCGAGTGAGCGGGGTCGTTTCAGTGACCTCGAGCCGATCGCGGTCATCGACATCGGATCGAATTCGGTTCGCCTCGTCGTGTACGAAGGCGCGGTGCGCAGCCCCACGCCGCTGTTCAACGAAAAAGTGCTCTGTGGGTTGGGACGTTCCGTTGCGACAACGGGGCGGCTGGGGGCGGAAAGTGTAGCGCGCGCGCTGGTGGCGTTGCGACGGTTTCATGCGATCGTGCGCATTCTGCGGGTGAAGAACGTGCGTGCGATCGCGACGGCTGCAGTGCGCGATGCCGCCGACGGCACCAGCTTCATCCAACAGGCAGAGCAGGCCTGCGGTGTGCCGATCCAGGTGCTTTCGGGCCAGCGGGAGGCGGAGCTGGCGGCCGCCGGCATCATGATGGGATTTCGCAACCCCGATGGCATCGTCGGCGACCTGGGTGGCGGCAGCCTGGAACTGATCGATATCGAGGGAATTGTCCGGCGCGCGGCCGTCACTTTGCCGCTGGGCGGATTGCGGTTGATCGACACGTCCGGTGGTCGCATGGAGCGCGCACTCGCCCAGACGGACGAGTATCTGGGTTCGGTGGCATGGCTGGCGCGGGGTCGTGGTCGCACGTTCTATGCAGTGGGCGGCACGTGGCGTTCGCTGGCGCGCCTGCATATGGAGGCCAACGACTACCCGCTGCGCGTCATGCACGGCTATCGGCTCGATCTGGCGGAGGCGTTGGACTACTGCGCGCGTGTGCGCAAGGCCAAGAAGGCGAGTGAGCTGGCCGGGATTGCCGACATCTCCAAGCCCCGGCGCGAAGTCTTGCCCTTCGGCGCCCTGGTGCTCGAACGACTTCTCGAGCGCGTGCAGCCGGCGCAGGTCGTCTTCTCGGTGTTCGGCATTCGGGAAGGGTTGCTTTATTCGCTGCTGTCGGAGAGCGAGCAGGCGAAAGATCCCTTGATGTCGTTTGCGCTCGATTATGCGCGGTTACGGTCGCGCTCGGCTGTGCATGCGCAGGAGCTGTGTGGCTGGACAGATGCGCTGTTCCAGGCGCCTGGACCCAGAGAAAACGGGGAGGAGCGGCGGTTGCGCCACGCGGCGTGTCTGCTGTCGGATATCGGCTGGCGGGCCCATCCGGATTACCGTGGCGAGCAAAGCCTCAGCGTCATTGCCAATGCGGCGCTGGGCGGCATCGATCACGAAGGGCGGGTGTTCCTGGCGCTGACGGTTTATTTCCGTCATGCGGGGGCGGACGAGGACAGTGCGGACGGACTGTCGGAGAGCCTGCGGAGCATTGCGAGCAAGCGCACGTTGCGCCGCGCGCGGATATTGGGGGCCGCCATTCGCACCGCGCACATGTTGTCGATCGGCATGCCCGGGGTCATCGACGAGACGAAGCTCTCCTACGAGGGGGATCGGCTGGTGCTGACGATCCCGCAGGCGCATGTGGCGCTCGATGGGGAACGGCTGGCGCGGCGGCTCGAAGCCTTGGCAGGATTGCTCGAGCGCACCTCGCAGACCCGGCACGTGCCCTGAACTGGAACGTGATTGGCCATCGAAGACGCGCCTCTTGACGGGCCGGCACGGCGGCGTGAACGTCTGGTGAGCCAGAGGAGGAACGCCATGACCACCGTCGACATCGAAGGATTGAGAAAGAGCATCGGCAAGAAGGTCGTCGATGAGGATGTGGCGACGCGGGCGCCACTGTCGATGCTGGTCGCCACGTTCGATCGCGAGGAGCAGGCCCCAGCCGACGGCGAGCCGATCCCGCCCGGCTGGCACATCGGTTATTTCTTGGCGATGTCTTCGCAGAAATCGCTGGCGCGGGACGGACTGCCGACGAGTTCTGGCATCCTGCCGAAAATGCCGTTTCCGCGACGCATGTATGCGGGCTGCCGGTTCACGTTCCACGATGAGCTTCGCGTGGGCGACAAGATCCAGCGCGAGACGGAGCTGACGGATATCCAGCTGCGCAAGGGCTCGACTGGATCGCTCATTTTTACGACGCAGACGCGGCGCATCTCGAGCCCGCGCGGCTTGGCGCTCGTCGAGGACTACCACGGTGTGTTTCGCGAGGAGGTGCCGCCCGGACAGGCGAGCGGCATCCCGAAGCGCGATGAAGTGCCAGCGGGGATGTCCTGGCAGCGCACGATCGTGACCGATGCCGTATCGCTGTTTCGCTTCTCGGCCGTGACGTTCAATCCGCACCGCATCCATTATGATCGGGGCTATGCCATGGAGGTCGAGGGCTATCCGGGCCTCGTCGTGCATGGGCCTTATTCGCAGCACTGTCTGATCGATTTCCTGCGCGATCACACGCCGGGCAAGCGCATCACCAGCTTCGAGATGCGCGCCCGCGCACCATTGTTCGATACGGCACCGTTCACACTGGTGGGGCGGCCCGGCGCGGATGGGAAATCGGCCGAAGTGTGGGCCTTGACTCCCGAAGGCACCATCGCCATGCAGGCGACAGCTGGGTTGGAGTGAGCGAGTGAGGGCGCGCTGCGCATGCACCAACCGACGCGAATCTATGCACCGGCATTCGCTGTTCAGCCAACATCCAAGACCCGCGAGCGTGTTGCGGATGTGGGCCACTTGTCGCACCATTGGTCTCCGGCATGGGATTTAAGGGGATTGCAATAAAGTCGTGTGCCTGTCGGGGGTCAACCCGCCAACGCCGCTGGGCTTCGGCATCGACATGCCGGCTGTCACCCGCTTGCGCCTTCGCGAAAGGTGTTACCCATGGACTACGTTTATCTCGGAAACAGCGGTCTGCGCGTTTCGCGCCTGTGTTTGGGCACGATGGATTTCGGTGACGGCATGGACGAGACAACCGCCGCTCGCGTGCTCGACGGCGCGCGTGCGTCCAAAGTAAATTTCATCGACACTGCCGACGCCTACAACGGTGGCGCGTCGGAAACGATGCTCGGCAAGCTGATCGCCAAGGATCGCGATCAGTGGGTGCTCGCCAGCAAGGTCGGTCAGCAGGACGGTCCCATGCACAACAAGCAGGGGTTATCGCGCCGATGGATGATGCGCGCCATCGATGCGAGCCTCGAGCGTCTGGGCACCGACTACGTCGACATCTACTACATGCATCATCGCGATCGCGAGACGCCGTTGCTCGAGAGCATCGAGGCGATGCGCGACATCATCGCGTCAGGCAAAGCCACCTACTGGGGCTTTTCCAATCACTATGGCTGGGAGATCGGCGAGATCATCCGCCTGTGCGATCAAACTGGCACGCCCCACCCCGTCGTCGCGCAACCGATGTACAACATCGTCATGCGCATGGCCGAGAACGATTACCTGCCGGCCTGCGAGCATTACGGCATCGGCGTCGCCCCGTTCTCACCGCTGGCGCGCGGCGCACTGACGGGCAAGTATCGTCAGGGCATCGATCCGCCGACCGGCAGCCGTGCCGCACGCAACGACGCGAGCCTCCTCACGCGCGACTTCAGCCCGCAGACGTTCGACGTGGTCGAAGCCATTCGCAAACACACCCACGGACGCGGCATGACACCGATCGATTTTGCCATCCTCTGGGTGCTCAACAATCGCACGGTCAGCAGTGTCATCATCGGTCCGCGCACGTTCGAGCAGTGGACGGAATATCTCAGCGCCCTCAGGCACACCTACACCGCAGACGACGAAGCCTTCGTCGACAGCCTCGTCGCCAAAGGCCATCCTGCCACACCCGGCCTGATCTGGTCACGCCATCCGCCCATGGGCCGAAAAACCATCGTGGGGTGAAAACCACAAGCAGTTGGTGCATGGTCTCAGTCGACTCGGGGGCGTGGCGCCGTTCACCACGTCGTATGCGGCGATGATCTTCATCAAGCAATCCAGGGGTGTCACGGGCAACTGTGTGATGGACCCGAGATCGCCGCCAGGAGGGCGTCTGCGAAGACTGTACGTGCATCCCGAGCGCCACCTCGTCGACCGCATCGGGTGGCTGCGCGCGGCCGTTCTGGGAGCCAATGACGGCATCGTATCGACGGCCAGCCTGATCGTCGGTGTCGCGGCCGCTGCCTCCACTCCCGGCGATGTCCTGATCGCGGGTGTTGCCGGGCTCGTGGCCGGCGCCATGTCGATGGCGGCAGGAGAATACGTTTCTGTCAGTTCCCAGTCCGACACCGAACACGCCGACCTTGCGCGCGAGCGGGCCGAAC
>JANOHP010000201.1:0-14794 GCA_031406575.1 Hyphomicrobiales bacterium | reverse complement strand
CTGGGTCGTGCCTCTCAACAGCTTCCAAGAACAAGTCTGGTCGGTCTGTGTATTGATTAAATTGCGCAAGTATATCAGCGTATATGGCAGGCCGAGACTCACCGTCCCCATCGCTTCTACTCGGCGGGATGATTTCTTGTTCTTTTGCAGTCTCAGACTTGTTCTTTCTGTCGGAGCTGTCGTCCTTTTCCATGTCTCTCGCGCTCCCCCGTGGCTCTCGCAACGAGGGCCGCCCTCAACGATTCATGGAACAATGCCGGATAACCGGCCACTTCCAGTTCCCACGTGTCACTGGACAGAAGCGCCCATGCCCGAACGATCTCCGTCGGGTCGATGGTTATGCAGGCCCCAAACAGGTTCTCACTGGACGCATCGTCCGGCCAAGAGAAATGGACTGTGCGGAGACGCTTTTTCATTCTGGTCTTCGTCATCCGTTCACCCGCTACGCTTCACCGCCGCTTTGCAACGCCTTGCTTGCTCCACGCTAGAGACACCAAGGTTAACACATCCCTAACAAAAGTATTGTTCCGACGAGATCCCACTTGACACGATTGAGGATGAGAGATCGTCCTCGGCAAAGTTAGGGACAAAGAGGCCCCTATGCAAGCGGTTCGGACAGCTTTTCCAGGGGCTAGGTGAAGGGCTCAGCAAGCCATTGTGGCGTCAACGATCATGTGGCCAAGCTCCACTTGACCGCCCTGCCGTTCGTATGTGCGATGATCGATCCGCCTCGATGGTTGCGCAGGGAGGCTTGGACGCCACCGAACAAGACGCGGGAATCATCCGGCGATGGATCGGCAACCCCTTTGGCCGAGAACAACCGCCGCACGATCTCGCTCGTGGTCAGGGGTTCCTCGGCAGTCTTGAGGATTTCCAGGACCGCCCTGAATATGGTTCCTCTCTTGAAGTGGCGGTTGGGCTTGCGTCTGCGTATGGAGATCGAGCGAGCGCTGAACTCCGGATCGAGCAGCTTCAACACGGCCTCGACATGCCGCATGCTCCCGGCAAGGCGGGTTGCCTCTTTCTTGTTGTCGATGATTTTGCCGCCCAACTCGGCGTGGAGCTGGAGCAGGGTGTGGGTGGCTTGAGTTGTGGCGATCTTGGCACGCATCCCCTAAATTTAGGGGACAGAGGGATTCACTTCTAATGGCGGTTGCTCCATAATACCGGGCCCGGTCACGTTTCGCGAGCTGATCAACCACTACGGTGGCGCGCAGTCCGCGCTCGATGCGCTACCAGATTTGCTGCGGCGCAGCAGTCGGGGCCGCCGCGTGCGCATATGTCCCAGCGATGTTGCGGAAGCCGAACTCGAGGCCGCCCGCCGCATCAGGGCAACTCCTCTATTCACCATCGAGCCCGGTTATCCGGTGGGCCTAGCGCACCTCGCTGTGCCACCGCCGATGATCTACGTGCAGGGACGCCTCGATCTACTGGCGCGCCCGATCGTCGCCATTGTCGGTTCGCGCAACGGCTCGGCGGCGGGACTGAAGCTGACCCGTATGTTCGCGCGCGCGCTGGGCGAAGCCGGTTACGTCGTGGTGTCGGGGCTGGCGCGCGGCATCGATGGCGCGGCTCACGAGGCCTCGATTGACACCGGAACCGTGGCTGTTCTCGCGGGCGGTATCGATTTTCTCTATCCGCCCGAGCACGTTGCCCTGCAGGAGCGCATCGGGCGCGAGGGCTGCCTCGTGACCGAACAAGCGCCGGGGTTTCAACCCCGGGGCCAGGATTTTCCACGGCGCAACCGCATTATCTCGGGCATGTCGCTTGCGGTGCTCGTCGTGGAAGCGGCGATCCGGTCCGGCAGTCTGATCACGGCGCGCATGGCCAACGAGCAGGGTCGGGTGGTACTGGCCGTGCCCGGTCATCCGCTCGATCCGCGCGCCGAGGGGACCAACGGGCTGTTGAAGCAGGGCGCAACCCTCATTACATCCCCCGCCGATCTGCTGGAAACGCTGGCGCCGCTCACCGCTTCGGCACCCCCCGAAGGCTGGTCTGAGGCTGGTTCGACCGTCCACGTTGCCGCCGATGCTCCCGAGGTCGATCCGCTGTCGACGGCCGACCTCTCCACCCCCGAAGTGGCGACGAGCCGTGTCTTGGCCTCCCTGGGTCCCGCCCCGGTCGCCATCGACGAGATCACGCGGGCGACGGGTTTGCCAATGCGCGCTGTTCGCGCCGCCCTGCTGGAACTCGCCCTCGAGGGTCGCATCGAACAGCACGGCGCCCAGCTCGTCTCGCTGCGGTGAGCCGGACTCACGGCGCTTTCGGCATCGTTGGAGGCGAGATTATCAAATCATGAAGATTTGAAACTAAAGGATTATTTCGACTTCTTCGCCTCCCTGCTGCGGGCCGTGTCGCGGCTCGGAACGCCGACCCAGGCAAGCCCCTCGTTTGACAGCATCGGTTTCGTGACCCATATGCTGCCCGCGAATCCGGGGTACGTGTGACGGACAGCGGGGCGGGGCGATGGAATGCGAGTTCCGCAGCCGATGTCCGTGCGAAGGAGAGACATGAATCTCGTCATCGTCGAATCTGCCGCCAAGGCAAAAACCATCAACAAGTACCTTGGGCCCGGCTTCAAAGTCATTGCAAGCTACGGACACGTGCGCGATCTGCCCTCGAAGAACGGCTCGGTCGAGCCCGACAATGACTTCGCCATGCATTGGGCCGCCGACGAAGAGCGCTCCAAGAAAGTGATGCGCGAAATCACGGAGGCGGTTCGCTCTGCCGACAAACTCATTCTCGCCACCGACCCCGATCGCGAGGGGGAAGCCATCTCCTGGCACATTCTGGAACTTCTCAACCAGAAGAAGGCCATCAAGAAGGGTATGCCCGTGGAGCGGGTGACCTTCAATGCCGTCACCAAGCAGTCGATCCTGGACGCCATGAAAGCGCCGCGCCAGATCGATGCGCCGCTGGTGGAGGCCTATCTCGCTCGCCGCGCGCTCGACTATCTCGTCGGCTTCACGCTGTCGCCGGTGCTGTGGCGCAAACTGCCAGGCGCCCGGTCGGCTGGCCGCGTCCAATCCGTCGCGCTGCGCCTCGTGTGCGATCGCGAACTCGAGATCGAAAAATTCCGCACTGACGAATACTGGACGGTCATCGCCCGCCTCGCCACGGGCAAAGCCGAGCAGGTGGAAGCACGCTTGCAGAGCATCGCAGGGGCCCGCGTCGAGCGCCTGTCGATCAAGACCGAAGCCTCGGCCAGCGCCATCAAGTTGGCTGTCGAAGGCCGGGACTTCGTGGTGAAGTCGGTCGAAAAGCAGGCTCGCAAGCGCAACCCCTATCCGCCGTTCGCGACCTCCACGCTGCAGATGGACGCCTCGCGCAAACTCGGCTTCTCCGCCAAGCAGACGATGCAGGTGGCGCAGCGCCTTTATGAAGGCGTCGACATCGGCGGCGAGACCGTCGGTCTCATCACCTATATGCGAACGGACGGTGTCACGATCATTCCCGAAGCGGTCACGGCGATCCGTCGCCAGATCGAAGAGGATTTCGGCAAGCGCTACGTCGCGCCGTTCATCCGTGAATACAAATCCAAGGCGAAGAACGCGCAGGAAGCGCACGAAGCCGTCCGCCCCACCGATATCGGGCGCAAGCCCGCGCAAGTCGCGCGCTACCTCAAGACAGACGAGGCGCGCCTTTACGATCTGATCTGGAAGCGTTCGGTCGCCAGCCAGATGGCGTCGGCCGATGTCGAGCAGACCACGGTCGACATTGACGTGGCGGGTCGCGACGGCACGCCCTACGGCTTCCGCGCATCGGGTTCGGTGATCCAGTTCGACGGCTTCCTGAAGCTCTACGAGGAAGGCCGCGACGATCGCCAGCGGGCTATTCTCAAGGGCAAAGAAGACAAAACGCCCGATGACGACGACGCGACCCGCCTGCCGGTGCTCACCACCGGCGACGCCCTCGCCTACCGCGAGGTCGAGACCAACCAGCACTTCACGCAACCGCCGCCGCGCTTCACCGAATCTTCCCTCGTCAAGCGCATGGAAGAACTCGGCATCGGTCGGCCGTCCACCTATGCCTCGACCATGGCGACGCTGATCGAGCGCGATTACGTGCGCATGGTCAAGAAACAGCTCGTGCCCGAGGACAAGGGTCGCCTCGTCACCGCGTTCCTCGAGAGCTTCTTCAAGCGCTACGTCGAGTACGACTTCACGGCCGACCTCGAGGAAAAGCTCGATCTCATTTCCGACCACAAGCTCGCTTGGAAAGACGTGCTACGCGATTTCTGGCGCGAGTTCACGCAGTCGGTGCACGAGACCAAGGACCTCAAGGTCACCGACGTTCTCAACGCGTTGAACGACCTGCTGGGACCGCACGTGTTCCCCGACAAGGGCGATGGCAGCGAACCACGCGCCTGCCCCAAGTGCGGGTCGGGCCAGTTGAGCCTCAAGATCTCCGCGCAGAACGGTGCGTTCATCGGCTGCGGCAACTATCCCGAATGCCGCTACACGCGCCAGCTCTCGCCGCCCGTCGATGGCCAGGAGGATGCGGGGGCCAGTGAGGATCGCGTGCTCGGGCTCGATCCCGAGAGCGGCCTGGACGTCACCCTCAAGAACGGCCGCTTCGGTTGGTACGTCCAGTTGGGCGAGTCTGTGGCCAAGGGCGAAAAGCCCAAGCGATCCTCAATTCCAAAAGGCTGGGATCCGGCGACGCTCGATCTCGAGCGAGCGCTGCGGCTGCTCAACTTGCCTCGTCTCGTCGGCGAGCATCCCGAGACGCACACGCCCGTCATGGCGGGGCTCGGCCGGTTCGGGCCGTTTATTCTGCACGATGGTACCTACGCCAATCTCGACAGCGTCGATGAAGTGTTCGATGTCGGTCTCAATCGTGCCGTCACCTTGCTTGCGGAAAAACGTGCCGGTGGGGGCAAGGGACGGTTCCAGCGCGGCGGCGCCTCGCGTGAGGTACTCAAGGATTTGGGTGTTCACCCCAGCGAAGGCGGCAAGATCGAGGTCCTGAATGGCCGCTTCGGGCCCTACATCACCCACAACAAGGTCAACGCCAACGTCCCGCGCGGCAAGGAACCGATCGATGTGACCGTCGAGGAGGCGATCCAGCTTCTGGCCGAACGCATCGCCAAGGGCGGCACCTCGGGCGGCAAAGGCCGCTTCGGCAAGACCAAGGCGGCGGCCAAGCCAAAAGCAGCCTCAGCGGCAGGTGCTGTTTCCAAAGCCAAGAAACCAGCCGCCAAGAAAGCGCCGGCCAAGAAGAAGGTTGCTCCCAAGCGCGAAGCCGCCGAGTAACGACCGGTGTGTGGTGAACCCTCTGGGGCAGGAGTGTCCGGCTCCCCTCCTTTTGGGGCCGCCGTCTTCAACCGCCTTGTCAAGCGCGCCCAGGCTCGTCTATAAGGCCCTCGTGAGCCGCCCGGCTGGGCATGCCGTGGCGGCTCCTATTGCTTTGCAACCCTCACGCGGGATCGACACGAGCAGAGGCGAATAGCCGACTGCATCCCAGCGTGCGTCGAGAAAGGAAGAAGCCAAATGCCCAAGTTGAAGACCAAGAGCGGCGCCAAAAAGCGCTTCAAGATGACGGGGACCGGCAAGGTCAAGGCGCAGGCCATTGGCAAGCGTCACGGGATGATCAAGCGCACGGCGAAATTCGTGCAGACGGCGCGTGGCACGATGGTTCTGTGCGACAGCGACGCCAAGATCGTCAAAAAGTACATGCCCTACAACCGGTGAGGCAGCGCAGGGGTGAGTGGTGAATGGTCAGTCGTAAGTGGCGCCCGCCACGTTCGACGCGAACCTGTCCCTCCTCGCCACTGACCACTCACCACTGACCACTCACCCTTCTCGTCATCTGGACGGAGCATTCCCATGGCACGCGTCAAACGCGGCGTTCAAGCTCATGCCAAGCATAAGAAAACGCTGAAACTCGCCAAAGGCTATTACGGCCGGCGGAAGAATACGATCAGGATCGCCAAACAGGCGGTCGAGAAGGCGATGCAGTACGCCTATCGCGACCGCAAGAGGAAGAAGCGCACGTTCCGCGCCCTCTGGATCCAGCGCATCAACGCGGCGACCCGCGAGCACGGCCTGACCTACGGCCGCTTCATTCATGGCCTGTCGCAAGCCGGCATCGAGATCGACCGCAAAATGCTGGCCGACCTCGCAGTCAAGGACGCCGCAGCGTTCAAGGTGCTGGTCGACCAGGCGCAGGCGGCTGGCGGCAAGGCGGCGTGAGGGCAGTCGGGTCGGGGGCAGGGTCAGGCGCGGTCGGTGATCTTCCCTAGAAAAGGAGAAGATCGGCCCGCGCGTCACCCGGCGCGATACGGATTGCATCGGGCAAGTCGTTGGGTTACGTGCGGAAGCTGGGTCGAGCGTCCGTGAGGATTCGAGGCCGCACGAACTCGACCTATGGCTATAGCGCGCACGGCTGCTGCCGAGGAGGGAGAATGCTATGCCCGATAACGACGAGCCCGAGAGCCACACGCTGCGCTGGATGCGTCGCATCGATTCCAAACTGGACCTGCTGGCCGATATCGCCCGCGAGACACGCAATCGTGTCGGATTGCTCGAGCAGCAGTACGCTTCATTGTCCACCCGGATTGACGGGATCGAAAACCGCCTCGAGCGGATCGAGCGGCGGCTCGACTTGGTCGATGCTCCCGTTTGATAATTAGGCTCGATCACAGCGACGACGCGGGAAAAGCCATGTCCGGAAATGAACTGGCGTCGATCGAGGCGGAACTGATCGCAAACATCAGCGCCGCCGTCGACCTGAGCAGCATCGAACAGGTGCGCGTGGCCACACTCGGCCGAAAGGGGCGCATCCCCGAGCTCATGTCGACGCTGGGCAAACTCGCGCCCGACGAGCGCAAGACGTTCGGCGCGGCCGTCAACCAGCTCAAGACGCGGGTCGGCGACGCCCTCGAGGCGCGCAAGACCAGCCTCGAATCCGCCGCCCTCGATGCGCGCCTCGCCACCGAGCGGGCCGACGTCACACTTCCCGTCCGTGCTGGTCCCGTCGCCGAGGGGCGCATTCACCCGGTCTCCCAAGTCTTCGACGAGATCGCCGAGATCTTCGCCGACATGGGGTTCTCGATCGCCGAAGGCCCGGATATCGAGACCGACGACTTGAATTTCACGCGGCTCAACATTCCGCCCGAGCATCCCGCGCGCCAGATGCACGACACGTTCTACCTGAAGTCGCCCGAGCGGGTGGCCAGGGGGGAACCGCCGATGCTGCTCAGGACGCACACCTCGCCCGTGCAGATCCGCACCATGATGAGCCAGAAGCCGCCGATCCGCATCATCGTGCCGGGCCGCGTCTACCGCATGGACTCGGACGCCACGCACACGCCGATGTTTCATCAGATCGAAGGCCTCGTCATCGACGAGACCACCCACTTCGGCCACATGAAGTGGTGCCTCGAGGAATTCTGCAAAGCCTTCTTCGAGGTCGACGACGTGAAGATGCGCTTCCGCGCCTCGCACTTCCCGTTCACGGAACCCTCCGCCGAAGTCGACGTCGGCGCGGAGGCCATCGGCAAACCCGGGCAGTGGCTCGAGATCTTGGGTTGCGGCATGGTGCATCCCAAGGTCATCGCCAACTGCGGTCTCGATCCGGAGCGCTATCAGGGCTGGGCGTTCGGCATGGGGCTCGATCGTATCGCCATGCTGAAATACGGCATTCCCGACCTGCGCGACATGTTCGGCGCCGACCTGCGCTGGCTGCGCCACTACGGCTTCTCCTGCCTCGACGTGCCGACGCTGGCCGGCGGCATGAGTAGCTGACCTAATACACCGCCCCCCACACCATCACCAATCCCGACATCACCATCAGCACATCCACGATCGCGTGGAACTGGTGCGTGTCCATGTGCTCGATGATGCGCTTGCCGAACCAGGCGCCGCACATCATGGCGAGGCCGACGATGACCCCGTTCACGATCATGTCGTAGGGCAGGGCGCCGAAGCGCTCGAAGATCGTCGACTTGACGGAATAAACGGCGAGCGATCCTGCGGCCTCGGTTGCGATGAACGGCCCCTTGCTCAGGCCGAAGGCCAGGAAAAAGGGTGTGTTGATCGGGCCCGTGCTGGCGACCATGCCCGTGAGAAAGCCGATCCCCGCGCCCGCCGCCGCGAGGCCGGGAAGCCCCACCGTGAATTGTCGTGCGAGTAGCCAGCGCCGAGCGGGCACCATCACCAGCATGAACACGCCGAGCAGGCCTTCGATCAGCCGCACATCGAGCGTCAAGAACGTGCGCGCGCCCAGCGCCACCGCCGGCATCCCCGTCGCGGAATAGGCGGCCACCGCCCGCCAGTCGATCGCCTTCCACCAGATCAGGATGCGGGCGAAATTAGCGAGCAGCGCCGCCACGCCCATGATCGGTACAGCAGCTTTGGGTCCGAAAGCGAACACGAGGATGGGCAGCAGGATCGTCGAGCCACCGAAACCGACGACGCCCCCGATCGTGCCGGCGACGAGGCCAACGGTCAGAACGAGAATCCAAATCATGCCGCAGCAGACCTCGAGCGCGCGCCGAAGTCCACGGGCGGTTCGCGTCGCACGTCAGCGGACATTCGTGTGTCCAAAGGAGGCTCGCCCGCAGGTCAAGAGTGAAGCTGTGGTCTCAGGCATCGCGAGGCGGTCCAGCGCGCGCTTCCGCCAAAGACATGGAACGCCAGGAGCCCTGCAGCCTTATTCGGCATATTCGGCTGGCTCCCTCACAGCGAATGGCGCGGATGAGGGAGTGTGAAATCAAGCCCCTGACGTTCCGCTGAGGAGTGTACTCAAAACAGCACCTCGCCGGAAGTTTCGACGTCCCTGAAAGTCTCCGATGCCAGCCGCGCTGAACGGGCTATCACTCAGGAGATCGCTCACACCACCCCGTCGGCGCGCAGCTTGGCGATGTCGGCGGCCCCGTAACCGAGATCACCCAGAACGACATCCGTGTGCTCCCCCAAATCCGGCGAGGGATTGAGGGTCTCGGGCTGCGGATAGCGGGACATGTTGATGGGCTGGCCGACGACGCGGTATTCGCCGAGTTTGCGGTGACGCACTTTGCGCGCGATGCCCAAGTGCTTGACTTGAGGTTCGGCGAACGTCTGGTCGATCGTGTTGATCGGTCCGCACGGCACGCCCGCTTTGTTGAGCGCGGCAATCCAATGGGCAGACGTGTTTTTCTTCGTGAGAGTGCCCAGCAATTCGTTCAACACCTTGCGGTTCTGCGACCGCAGAGGACCCGTGGCGTAATTGGCATCCTTGGGCAGGTCCGGCACGCCGAGCGCTTCGCAGGCCCGCCGCCACAGGTTGTCACCGGAGGCTGCGATGTTGATGTGACCGTCGGAGGTTGGGAACACGCCAGTCGGAATTCCAGTTGGGTGATCATTGCCAGCTTGCTGGGGGACTTCGCCTTTGATCAGCCAGCGCGCGGCCTGGAAGTCGAGCATGAAGATCTGGGCTTCGATCAGTGACGTGTGCACCCACTGCCCCTTGCCGGAAGTCTCGCGCTCGTAAAGCGCCATCATCATGGCCTGCGCCAGCAGCAAACCCGACGTGAGATCGGCAATCGGGATGCCCACGCGAACGGGTCCCTGGCCGGGAAGACCCGTGATCGACATCAGGCCGCCCATGCCCTGGGCGATCTGATCGACGCCGGGACGCTTGGCATCGGGGCCGGTCTGGCCGAAGCCCGCGAGCGAGCCGTAGATGATGCGCGGATTGACCTTGGCGACGGCGTCGTAATCGACGCCGAGGCGATGTTTGACATCCGAGCGGTAATTCTCGACCACCAAATCCGCCGTCTTGGCGAGCTGCATGAAGATGGCGCGGCCCTGGTCCGTCTTCAGGTTGAGCGTCATCGAGCGCTTGTTGCGGTGCAGGTTCTGGAAGTCGAACCCGTGGCGGCTGCTGCCCGTCGCATCTTTGGATTCGCCCGGCTGCTCGATTTTGATGACTTGGGCTCCCCAGTCGGCGAACTGGCGCACAGCCGTCGGGCCGGCGCGATGCGCGGTGAGATCGAGCACACGGATATTGGCGAGGGGCAGAGCGGTCATGGTCGAGATCCCGATGCTGTGGAGGCCGGGGCCGATGGTACTGCCGAACGGCGCCCGCGTCCCGCAGAATTGTCGCAACGCCGGTCCAATGACCGCAGGTCGCCCCCCATTCCCCGGCTGAGACCATACGCCGGCCGAAATCACCGATTTGCCGATTGGCGCGGGTGCGCCACACGTGTCGCACATTGACCCAAAATTCCCGAGTTTTCCGGGATCATTGTCTTTCAGCCGGGGAATAAATCGCCAACGCTGTCTGGCCGCGGGGGCCGTGACACGGCTATAACCCCGGCATGACATCGGACCTCACGACGATCACAATCCACAGCGGCGAGCCGCGCGTCTTCGGTCGCTTGGTTGCCGACATCGTGCATGCGTGCCACGAGAAATCGATCGACACGGGGCTGGCGCTTTTGGATGCGCCGGGGCTCGACCGAGGAACGCTCGAGCCGGTGCTGACCTACTGCGCCGAGCTGCGGTGCGAAGCCGATCGCGTTACCTGCCCCGGCTGCAAGCGGCGCACGGAAGTTGCGGGGCTCCTCACGCTCGAGGATTTCATCAAGAGCCATGCCGTGATCGTTGTTGGGGATGGGGCGGTTCGGCTCGAGGGCAGCGGCACGGGCACCGTCACAACGCCGGCTTTGGCGGCACTCGAGAAAACCTGGTCGGGTGAAAATTACTGGTTTTGGGCGCGACGCGTCATTCGCAAGTTGCGGCACGGCGTTCGGCGCGCCCACATCCAGGGCGCGGCGTTCGCAGCCGATGGCGACTCGCCGGCGATCCTGCTGGTCGAACCCCAGCTTGCCGACAATATCGGCATGGTCGCCCGCGCCTGTGCCAACTTCGGCTTGGATGAGTTGCGGCTGATCAACCCACGCGACGGTTGGCCGAACGAGAAAGCGCGCATCGCGGCGTCGGGCGCCAATTACGTTGTCGACGAAGCGCGTGCGTTTCCGACGCTCGGCGAGGCCATGGGCGATCTCAATTGGGTTGCTGCCACTACGGCACGCCAGCGCGATCTGCGCAAACCGGTGATGACGCCCCTCGAGGTCATCACCGAAATCCGCACGCGAACGGCGCGGGGCGAACGTTGCGGCATCCTGTTCGGGCGCGAACGCAATGGTCTGGAAACCGATGAGATCGCAGCGGCCGACGCGATTGTGATGATTCCCGTCAATTCGCGGTTCGCGTCCCTCAATCTCGCCCAGTCCGTGCTCATCCTGGGCTACGAATGGATGCGGTCATCCACATCTGCGACGCTGGGCCGCGTGACCACATATGAGACCCCAGTCGGCACCGGATTGAACGTCGGCGGTAGCCGGCCGGCCAACAAGACGGAGCTCGAAGGGTTCTTCGCCCACCTCGAAGACGAGTTGGAACGACTGGGGTTTTTCAATCCGCCTCACAAGCGCCAGATGATGATGCGCAATCTTCGGTCGTTGTTTCTGCGCATGAGCGCAACAGAACAAGAGGTGCGCACGCTGCGTGGCGTTGTCGCAACGCTGGCGGCCGGCAAAGGCCGGGGTAAAAAAGTGCCTTAAGTTCGCCTCCTTTGAGGACGAGCGATCCTCGATCCTCGCAGAGGGGAGACGCGCTCGGTGCAATCGGACGCGTCAGTGAACGAAAAGTGTGCGTCGCTGCCGGGTTGCGCAACCGCGATGGGGACGGGGCTCGGGTAGTGTGGAATGATCGGCGCGTTGTCGGGACGCAGAGGGCTTGATGCGAATGACTGAAAAACGTGGACTGACATTGTCGATCGCTGCGACCCTGCTCGCGCTCGGTGCAGCGGGCGCCACAGCGCAAGCGCCCACAAAAGAGCTGAGCGAAAAGTCCGTGCTGGTGCTCATGGATTATGCTTGGTCGATACTGCCGTCGATTTTCAGGGCACCCAATGGCCGGGTCATCGAGGTCGACAAGAAAACGCAACGCGATCAAGTGATCGTGCCGGTCGATACGGCCCGGGACGTCATCAAAGCCGGCTATTTGTCCGCGCAGGCGCAGCTCTGCGACATGATGGAAGAGCAGGCGCGAAATTACGATGCGCTGATGGCACGCGAACTCGTGAAGAAGAAATGGACAGAGCAGCAACTGCTCTACATTTCGACGTTGCACCGGATGACCATTCATATGGCAGCCGGCAAACTGCGCGTCGTCGAAAAAGGCCCCGATGAAATTCAAGTCATCCAGGAGCCCATCGAGGCATCGAAAGAGACGTGCCCCGACGACAAGCGAGCCAAGGTGAAAGAGGGCATTGCGGCCTACGTTGCGGGCGCACCGGTCATCAAAGCCGCGCCCCCGCCGCCGCCGGCCCCCCCGGTTCAGCCGGCATCGGCCAAAGAGAAGGCCAGGGACAAGAAATAAGCCGATCGGCGGGCGAAACGGGGTCGTTGGGAGGGGCATTGTGCCTTGACGCCGATGGGTCCGTGCCCTAAACACCTTCCTTACGCGGGTCCTCTGGGGCCCGCGTTGCATTTCGTGCCTCCGTGGACGCCGTTCGGCGCCCTGTCGGCCTACCCTGCGGGGTGGAGCAGAGGAGGAGGCCTGAGATCCCGTGGATAATAAAAGACGGAGTGTTCGATGACCAAGCGCATTCGCGCCAAGCACAAAATCGACCGCCGCCTGGGGGAAAATCTCTGGGGTCGGGCGAAAAGCCCTCTCAATCGTCGCGCCTCGCGCCCCGGCCAGCACGGTGAACGCCGCGCAGGCAAAATGTCGGATTTCGGCCAACAGCTGCGCGCCAAGCAGAAGCTGAAGGGCTATTACGCGAATATCAACGAACGGCAGTTCAACAAGGTGTATCGGGAGGCGGCTCGTCTCAAGGGGTCGACGTCGGAGCATCTGATCGGCTTGCTCGAGCAGCGGCTGGATGCGGTCGTTTACCGCGCAAAATTCGTGCCCACGCCGTTCGCCGCGCGCCAGTTCGTCAGCCACGGCCACATCCGGGTGAACGGCAAGCGTGTCACGGTGCCGAGCTATCGCGTGCGTCTCAACGACGTCGTCGAGGTCAAGGAAGTTTCGCGGCAACTCGTGCTCGTGCTCGAGGCCGTGAAGAGTCCGGAACGCGACGTGCCTGATTACATCGAGGCAGATCACACCAAGATGTCGGCGCGGCTGCTGCGCGTTCCAGTTCTGTCGGATGTGCCGTATCAGGTGCAGATGGAGCCGAACCTAGTGGTCGAATTCTATTCGCGCTGACGCGCCTCGCTGCGGCGAGAAATCTGGCGCAGTGTTCGATCCTATCGAGAGCCGTCCGATATCGGGCGGCTCTTTTTTGCGGTGCGCCAAGCATGGCGCGTGCAGAAAACCCCCTCAATAATCCGTCTCCATATACTGGTGCACCACGTCGATACCGACGGCGAGTGCGGTGGCGCCGTTGTTGCGCCAGAGCTGGGGGCTGAGCAGCGTCGTGTTGATCGGCAGGTCGGTCGAGATCGTGCCTTCCGCCACATGCCCCGTGTTCAGCCGCTCGACCCGGTAGCCGACCGTCGACCCGTTCGGCGCGCAGTAGAGCTGCAGTTCGTACATGTCGGTCGACAGCGTTTGCGCCGGGAAGTTGGCCCCCAAGTCCACCAACGTCGACACGCCCGCCCCGTCATTGTGGATGATGCGCAGCGTCGTCTGGCCGGCGTCGCAACCCAGTCCGATCTGGTTCAGGAACGTCGAGGGATCGGCGTTGGCCAACACCCCCGCCGTGGCGGACAGCCCGACGAACATGCGAGCGTTGGCGACCGTGGCCGCGTCCGAGACGCCGAACCGGGTGACGTAGTGGAAACCGCCGATGCCTGCCGTACCGTTGCCCATGAAGAATTGCGTGAAGCCGTGTCGCGTGCCGCTCGACGATCCAGCCGTCGCAGCGCTGACGAAACCGACGCGGGACATGGCCGTGAACAGGTTGGTCGTGGCGGCGGTGCGGTTGGTGGTCGTGCCCGTCACCGTATTGGCCATATTGATCAGGGCGATGGTGGCGCTATTGCCCTGCGCGCCCCAGAAGCGCAGTTTGTTGCGGCCGAGGAAGGGCTGAACGGGGGTCTCGCCGTTGCCGCCGTTGCGGAACGAGGGCAGCTGGCGCGCGGCGAACGGACGCGAAAACAGCCGCGATCCCGTCGCGGGAGCAGATGGCGGCGAGGCTTGGCTTTCGAGGTCCGCCGCGACGGCGTGCTTGGAAATCTGGGTCGCGCTGTTGTAGGTCAACCCCGCCGCGCCGGCAAAGGCGCCCGCGTTGTTGAACTGAACCTGGGTGTCGGCGCCGCCGGGAGACCCGCCGCCACCTCCGCCGGGAATAGTGATGGTCGTCGTGGCGCCAGCGCCAGACGCGGTGACGCCCGCGCCGACGAAGTTCAGCGTCGTCACGCCCGCACTCAGCGTCACGCCTTCGTCCTGCGTGATGATCGCACCCCCGCCGCCTGACGACGACAGCGTCGTGCCCGTCATCGCGAGGCCCGCGCCGAGGATGATTTCCTGCGGGTCGCCCGCCCCACCGTCACCGCGCCCGAGCAGGCGCGATGCCACCGACACATCCTGCATCTTGGCGTAGGTGACGGCGTTGTTGGCGACCGTGCCGGCTCCGCCGGCAGCCGCGAACGACACGTCGCCCGAGCCGAACGCCGGCAACCGTGCGGCCCCGAGCGTGCCTGAGGCGATGTTAGAAGTGGCCCCACAATTTCGGACGGTGCGGTAGGTGGATTGTCTGCCTGACAGCGCGCAAGGTTGAGCGTGCGAATCAGGAGTGAAGATGACGAAGAGAACCCGCCGGAACCACTCACCGGACTTCAAGGCGAAGGTGG
>JANOHP010000138.1:0-3246 GCA_031406575.1 Hyphomicrobiales bacterium | reverse complement strand
GCCGTTCAGCTCGCCGGTGAAACCACGCTCGATCAGCCGCGACCCGAACCCCTTGCGGGTCGGCGGCGCCACCGGCGGGCCGCCGGTCTCGGTCCAGGTGAGCGCCAGGCGCGCGTCGGCCGCGTCGAACGTCCAGGCGAGCTCAACCCGCCCGCCGTCGAGGCTGAGGGCGCCGTACTTCACCGCATTGGTCGCCAGTTCGTGAAGGGCAAGGCCGATCGCTTGCGCCACAGCGGACTTCACGACGACCTCGGGCCCGGCAACGTCGAGACGTGGCCCCACATCGGCGAACGGGGCAAGTTGCCGGCGGACCAAGTCGGAAAGTGATGCGCCTTGCCACTTCGCGTGAACGAGCAGATCGTGTGAGGCCGCGAGGCCCTGAAGGCGCTGGGAGAAACGTGCTTGAAAGTCCTCAATCGTCGAATTGACGGAAGCGGAATTGCGCGCGACGGCCTGGACCACGGCAAACAGATTTTTCGATCGATGCGATATTTCCGCCAAAAGAAACTGCGCTTGTTCTTCGGCCAACTTGCGTTTTGTAATGTCACCGACAATGCTGATCAGCCGCTCCGCTTTTCCATCGGCGTCCCGGGAGGCGACTTGGCCGCGACCGGCAACCCAAATGATCGTCCCATCTGGCCGCAAAATTCTGTATTCGGCGTCGAACGACTCCATCTCATTGGCACGTTTTTGGAACTCACTCACCAGATGGCGATCGTCAGGGTGGAGGGCCGCCCTATACTCGTCATTGCCGCCGCCGACCTGCCCGCGACCATTGACGAGCGACAGGCCGAACAACGACATTCCTTCGTCGGACCATTGCCGCGTGCCAGCGACATAGTCGGTTTCCCAGGCCCCCATCCGGCCAACGGTCAGCGCCGAGCGATAGAGCGTTTCCTTGTCGCGCAATCGGCGCAGTAAGAGCGATCGATCCATGGTCGCGGCGAACTGATCCGCCAATGTCTTCATGAACTCGATGTCGGACAGAGAAAAACGAGTTTGCCGCGTTGATCCGAAGGCAATGGTGCCGAACAATTTGCCGTGCGCCAGAAGTGGAAACCCCGCGTACGCTTGGATGCCCATCGCCTTCACGCCCGCCGTCGCGGCATCGTCGAGGCGTTGAATGTCGTCGACGATCAGCGGGCTGCGGGACTGGGCAACCTTTCCGCACAGGAATTGCCCCAGCTTGATGTGCCGAAACGCCCGTTGCTGGGCCCGATCGAGGCCACCGGACGCCTGAAGTCTAAGTACGTGCGGATCGGTTTCATCGGTGTGGTAATTGAAATAGAACTGCGCATCGACCTCCGCAGCGACCGTTTTGAACGCGGTCGTGAGATAGCCGTCGAGATCATCGTCGAGGATGAGGCTGTTGGCCACACGCGTACTCAGCGTCAGGCGCCGGTTCAGACGTGCGAGTTCTTCGGTTTGGCTCTGCAGGGCCTCCGTCAACGCGACGATCTGCTGGTCTCGCGTGGGTTGATCGTTCTCGAGGGAGTGTGGCGAGGTCGAGCTGCGATCAGTGGGCACCGATGGAATGGACATGACATGGCCCCCGTAGTCGCGCCATCCTGACCGCAGACAGCCTTCGCACTGCGGTTATATCGGCAGGAAATCTGGGGCTGCAATCGAATAGCGAGTTTTCGTCGAAATCGAGCCAATAGTCTGGCATTCATAGTTAATCGAGACCACCACTGCATACCGGATAATGTCGGACGCAGGCGTGTCAGACCACGGTTCCGAAAAGCTTGCCGATGCCCGCCGTCAAGGCCATGGCCAACAGGCCCCAGAAGGCGACACGCGCCGTCGCTCTGGGGACATTGGCCCCACCCGCCTTCGCCCCGACCGCACCTAGCAGTGCCAGGAATGCCAATGACGCAACCGACACGATGGGGATCAACCAAGCCGTCGGCGAGATGAGGACCATCGAGAGCGGCATCGCGGCTCCGACTGCGAAGGTTGCCGCCGAAGCCAATGCCGCTTGCACGGGGCGCGCGGTGGTCATCTCCGAGATGCCCAATTCATCTCGGGCATGCGCCCCGAGCGCGTCCTTGGCCATGAGCTGATCCGCCACTTGGCGCGCCAAGTCGACGTCGACGCCGCGCCCGACGTAGATGTGCGCCAGTTCCTCGCGCTCGAAGGCGATGTTCTCGCTCAGTTCGGTTCGTTCACGCGCCAGGTCGGCACGTTCGGTGTCCGACTGGGAACTGACGGAAACATATTCTCCTGCCGCCATCGACATGGCGCCGGCCACGAGACCGGCCACGCCGGCGACCAAGACCGCATTGGTTGAGGCATTCGCAGCCGCGACTCCGAGCACCACGCTGGCAGTGGAGACGATGCCGTCATTGGCACCCAGCACCGATGCACGCAGCCAGCCAATACGGTCGATGCGATGGGCTTCGCGGTGAATTCTCGCCAATTGATTCTCCTCGGAAACGCGGCTATTTCAGATAGGCCACTATATCGGCCACCTGCTGCGCGTTGAGGCCTAACTGCTCGGCGCTCAGCATGAGCGAACGTCCGAGCCGCTTGCGCTCCTTGATGAGGCTGGCGGGAAGCATCTGGGTCACCCCGCCCGTGCTCTGCACGATGACCGGATTGCCACTGCTCAGGATGATGCCGTGGATCTTCTTTCCATCGGTCAACGTGAGCTCCGCGCCTTCGTACCCGTGCGCGATGTCATTCGACGGATTGACGATGGCGGTGACGACCACGTCGCGGGTCTGGCGGCTCGCGAAACCATCGAGCGCCGGGGCGTAGTCCACGCCCTGCCCCTTGATGCGGTGACACATGAGACAGGCGCCTGCGGCGACCGCGCCGCGCTTCGCATCGCCGCGTAGTTTGGCGATGTCGGCGACCGCGGGCAGCGTGGATTTATCCGGCGGCACGGGCACGGTCACTTCGTTGATAGCCACCGTATCGGGATCGTAGAGGCCGCGGCGCTTGAGCTCGGTGTCCACGCCCTGCCCCGCCCAGCGCGAATCCTTGTAGTTGATCAGCCACCACAGCGCCGGGTTCTGTTTGATGTCCGTACCACCGTGCTGCGCGACTTCGAGCAGCGCGCTGGCCGCGTCGCGCGTCGGAATGAACCCGAGCGCGGTCGTCGCCTTGCTGCGCTCGGTTGCCGGGAGCGATGCGTCCATGGCGCGCGCCGCGAATGCCGGTACGGCCGCGCGCGGCGTGAGGCGCCACACCAGGTCCGCGTAGCTGGAGGGCCATTTGCCCGCAGCGAGTCCAGGTTGCTGG
>JANOHP010000166.1:0-10850 GCA_031406575.1 Hyphomicrobiales bacterium | reverse complement strand
CCACCTTCGCCTTGAAGTCCGGTGAGTGGTTCCGGCGGGTTCTCTTCGTCATCTTCACTCCTGATTCGCACGCTCAACCTTGCGCGCTGTCAGGCAGACAATCCACCTACCGCACCGTCCGAAATTGTGGGGCCACTTCTTACCGACCCGTTAGGACGTGGTCCGATCCGGCGAACCCGAGCGGAACCGGCTGAGAATTTTTTCGTTACAGCACACTCATAGACACTCCATTCACCAATTTACGCTCTACTCATGATGAACGGTTGGCTTCGTGGAATGTTGTCACTTCGTGTCCGTTGGTTGAGCTCGAAAGTTCGCGATGAGTACGCCCAGCACTGATGTCGCCCCTGATGCGTCGAGCCCCGACCGCCGATCCGTCGGCTTCACGACGGCGACCGCGATTGCCATCGCCGACATGATCGGCATCGGGGTGTTCACAAGCCTGGGCTTCCAGGTCAAAGACATCCCGTCGGGTTTCGCGCTGCTGATGCTGTGGACGATCGGCGGCGTGGTCGCGGTCTGCGGCGCGCTGTCCTATGCCGAACTGGCGACGGCGCTGCCGCGCTCGGGCGGAGAGTACAACTTTTTGTCGCGCATCTATCACCGCGCCGTCGGCTTCCTGGCGGGATGGATCTCGGGAACGATTGGGTTTGCCGCTCCTGTCGCGGTCGCGGCCATGGCGTTCGGACAGTATTTTATCGGCGTCGCGCCGGCTGGCCCGCCGGTGTGGCTGTTGGCCATTGCGATCATCTGGATCGTCTCGGCCTTCCATCTGGCGGGTGTGCGCCAGGGCAGCGCATTCCAAAACATCTCGACGCTGCTCAAGATCGCGCTGATCGTGGGCTTCATCATCGCCGGGTTCGTCCTGGGCGAGCGCTCGACGATTTCCTTCGCGCCCGCCCCGCAGGACATCGGGTTGATCCTGAGCGCGCCGTTCGCGATCAGTCTGGTTTACGTCATGTATTCCTACTCGGGTTGGAATGCCGCCACCTATATCGCGGGTGAAGTGCGCGACCCGCAGAAGACGCTGCCGCTCTCGCTGATGGTGGCCGTGCTGGTGGTGATGGGCCTCTACGTGGCGTTGAACGCGGTCTTTCTCTATACGACGCCGACCAGCGCGCTCGCGGGTCAAGTCGACGTCGGAATGATCGCGGGCCGCCACATCTTCGGTGAGAACGGCGGCCGCATCGTCGGTGGATTGATCTGTCTGGGCCTCGTCTCCGCCATCAGTTCGATGATGTGGATCGGCCCGCGCGTGACGATGGTCATGGGCGAAGACATGCCGCTGTTTCACCCCTTCGCCAAACGCACGGCCTCGGGCACGCCCAACCGCGCCATCCTGTTGCAGGCCGTGGTGGCGACCGGGCTGGTGCTGACCGGCAGTTTCGAGTCCGTCGTCCAGTTCATCCAATTCAGCTTGATGTTCTGCTCGCTGCTGGCGGTGACGGGTGTCATCGTTCTGCGCTGGACGCAGCCCGACCTGCCACGCCCCTACCGCATTTGGGCGTATCCCTTGCCACCGCTGATCTTCATGGCGGTGACGATCTTCATGATGGTGCACCAGCTCAAGGGAAAGCCTGTCGAGTCGCTCGGCGGGTTGACCTTGATGCTGACGGGACTGGGTGTTTGGGTCTATTCGGAGCGTTTCGGCGCATCCACAGCCAAGGTCGGGAGTGAGAAATGGTAGCGCAGGGTCGGGCCGCGTCGGATGTGTCCAAGTCGATCTCGAAAACAAGGAAGTTCGGCGCGCTGATCTGTGCGCTGTCGATCGCAGTCACCCCGCTGGCGGCGACAGCGTCGGAGACGACGGGGTCCACAGCCAACGACACCGCGCGCATTCTCGCCGGGCTCGAGCCGGCGCCGGGTTCCGAATTGACCCGACTGACGCGCACGGCTGCGTTCCAACAGCACGCGAAAGACTTCTCGTCGGCCTGGAATCGGCTCGAGACCGGTCAGCTCGCCAAGATCCGCACGTGGGTGGCCCAGCAGATGCCACCGGCCAAACCGACGCTGTTCTACTTCTTCAGCGGACCCGATTACCTCTACGCCAACGCGTTCTATCCCAATGCCACGACCTACGTGATGGCCGGCCTCGAGCCCGTCGGGCCGATCCCGCGTGCGTCCGACGCCAACATTCGCGGTCTGCCCCAGCTGCGCGGCTCGCTCAACACAGTCATGAACACGAGCTTTTTTCGAACCATCGAGATGCGCGAGCGCTTCGGCTCTGGCGCCTTCACCGGTACGCTGCCCATCCTCTACATGTTCCTCGCGCGCTCCGGCAAAACCGTCGAGGAGACGACGCTCATCAGTCTCAACGAAGCTGGCGTCGAAGTGCCGGCGGGCTCGCCCGGCGCTCGGTCCTCGATCAACGGCGCCAAGATCGTGTTCAGCGGTGCCGATGGCGCCCACCGCACCCTCTATTATTTCCAGACCGACGTCTCCAACACGGGCGCGAGCGTCAATCAGCTTCTCGCCTTCACCAAAGCCCTGGGCCAGGGCGACGCTCTGATCAAGAGCGCGTCCTATCTGCTGCACCAGGAGAATTTCTCGAAGGTGCGCGGGTTCCTACTCACCAATGCGCAGACGCTCCTGCAGGACGACTCGGGCATTCCGTTGCGGCACTTCTCGCCGGCCGACTGGACGCTGCAAGCGCAGGGGCGCTACACCGGCCCGATCAGCCTCTTTGCGGGCAACCACCAGCCCCGCATGGCAGACCTCTTCCGCGCGCAAAAACCCACACCCCTGCCCTTCGGCGTCGGCTACCGCATCCGCGCCGCCGAATCGAGCTTGCTGCTGGCGACGCAGGGGAGCCAATTGGCGAACCGCTGACGGTGTCTGGGCTGCGGCCCGACACCGTTGCGCGATCAGGCGACGCGCCGGGACCCACCCTTCAATTCCTCGCCGATGCGGGGGAATTGCAGCACCAGCAGATCGAGCCCGTCGGGGCCCGCGCGCACGGTGTAGGCGGCCTCGTCCGGCGTCAGGTATACGGTCGACCAGCGGTCGAGGACGGGCGCCCCGTCTCCCAGCGTGCCGGACGCGACGATCAGATATTGCCCGCCGCTGGGCGCAGGTGAGGGCAAGGTAGCGCTGGCGCCCGGCCCCAGACGCCACATCCACGCGCCCATGCCGTCAGTTTCCTGCGGAATGACGATGTCGACGACGGTGGTCGTTCGCGCCCGCCGCTCCGCGTCCTCCGCGACGCCAATACCGCTCTTGAGGCGCGTGCGCTGGTTGCCTTTGCGCAGCAGCTCGTTGGAGGCCGGCACGTACTTGGCGCCCGGATCCCAGCGCTGGCGCAAGGTGAAATACTTGACGCCCTTGTCGCCCGCCACGATCGGGCCGTAGGGCGTGTGGCCGTTGGCGTATTGGACGGTCAGCGGGGGCGCCGCCGCCGCGCCGAGCCGCCCGTTGCCGTCGACGAACACCTGGAACTGATTGGGCTCGTGGAAGTGCGCGGGCGTCACCGCGTTCGGTGGCTGATGCACGAGGAACCCTTGGGGAAGCCCGTTGTCATTGGCCTCGTTCCCCGCCACGTAATGCCCGCGCTCGGGCGCTGCGCCCACATACTCCGCAATCGTGTACTCGCGCCCATTGACCTGGATCTGTCGACTGCGCGCCGCCGCCTCGGCAGCCGACGTGATGAGCAGCATGGGGGGAGCCTCCCAGTGGGTGATGAAGCCAGAGGAGGGTGGCAGATTTCGGGGGTGGAGGGAAGGTGGGGCGGGGTGTGCGTGGGGCGGGGTGTGCGCAACAGCGAAGCGTATTGCGCCGTCGCGGGCTCGACCTCGCCGGTGGAAATCGTGGCCCGGCGCAATACGCTGCGCACTTGCGCTACGAGGCAGGCCAAGCTCCCTTGGCGCCAGGCTGCGGGATGTTTAATGTTTGGATGTCGGTGGCCGGATGCGCCTTCCGTGGCGCATGTGACGTTGTCTACGATGGATGGAGTCGATTTGAAACGGGCGCTACTTGCTGGAACGGCATATTTTCTGGCGCTGTTTGCGCTAGGCTTTGTCTTGGGAGCCATCCGGGTGATGTTCGTCGCGCCGCGCTTTGGTCAGCTCGCGGCAACGAGCGCGGAGGTGCCGATAATGCTGGCTGCTGCCTTTTTTGTCTGCCGCTGGGTCATCCTGCACTGGCAGGTACAGCGCACGTCTGCGATCCGCTGGGCAATGGTGGTGTGGTTTCTCGCATCGCTGCTTTTATTTGAAACGCTGCTCGGCGCGACACTTTTTGCACGCACGCTGGCCGAGCAATGGGCCGCGTTGGCGACCTCCGCAGGATTGCTCGGTCTGTTCGCCCAGATCATCGCCGCTCTCTTGCCCGTGTTTGTGGGCAAAGTTGAGCGGCAATGAGTCAGACAACGCGGCGGCGATGGGTAAACCGCCGTTGTTGGCTGATGCATGACTGCTCCGGGGCCATAACACATCGGAGCTTGGGGCTAACGCATCACTGATTTGCAATTGCTTCGGGTCGTGAAATACTGTACGTAATTAAACCGTACAACTCGCTAGTGTTCCGACTCAATCATAAGGTACCCCAATTCAACGTTATCCCCGCCCCCGACTTCTCGAGGGCAGGCTGCGGCGGGGATCCACGCCACGTCGTTGAATATGCTGATTAGTGTCGTGGGTGCCCACCTTCGCGGGCATGACGTTGAGGGGTGGGTTGACCGGGTATCATATGAATGGGCCAGAACATTAGGGAGTGGCGTCTATGCCCCGCACCGTTGCAGAGTCTGGCCGCGTTGAATTCCGTATAGATCCCGAGGCCAAGGCAAAGCTGGCTCGTGCCGCCGCGTTGGAGCACATCGACCTCACGGCATTCATTCTGCGTGCCGCGTTACCAGCAGCGGAAATCGTCATCGAGCGCGCAGAGCGGATTGCTCTCACAGAGCGCGACAGTCTGAAAGTGCTCGACCTTTTGGAAAATCCACCGCCAGCCAACAGCCGCTTGCGGCGCGCTGCCGCGGACCTCGCCAAAACACGCGTGCGGTGAGCCGTGCAGTGGGTCGAGGCTGCAATCGGCAAATATCACGACCGCAAGGCGTTCGATTGCGGAGAGCGCGCTCTCAACGACTATCTGGTCCGCTTCGCGCGCCAAAATCACGAGAGCGGAGGCGCCAAGACATTTCTGGCCTGCGACCCGACCAACCCCGCCAGAATTTTCGCCTTCTACAGTCTGAGCCCCGCATCGATCGACTATGCGCGGACACCCCCGCTCATTCGGCGCAAGCTCGGCCGCTATGACGTGCCTGCTTTTCGCCTGGGGCGGCTTGCCGTTGATCGAACGTGCCAGGGAGCTGGGCTCGGGGGCCAGTTGCTGGTCGCCGCTGCGCAGCGCTGCATCGCCGCGTCTGAAATCGTGGGTGGCGTCGCGATCGTGATCGACGCCAAGTCGCCCCGAGCGGCGGCGTGGTACGCGCGCCTCGGCGCCATCCCCCTCGACGATGCACCCTTGACGATGATGCTATCGCTGGCGACGTTTCGAGACGCCATGTTGCCGCGCGGGACTGAGCCGAAAGACTAAACGACACATAGAAACGCGCGGATGAGCGAAGGCGGATACTGTATGCGCACCTCACCCGCCGCCCCATCGAGCACTCACCCCATGCCCCTGACCTCGAAATCCTACGACGTGGCTGACTTCGCAGCTGTGCAGGAACTCTATCACTCCAACGGCTGGTCGGACGGCCTGCCGGTCGTGCCGCCCACGTCGGAGGCGGTGGAGGCGTGCCTCGCCTGGGCGGGACTGGTGCCCGACCAGCTGATTGGCGTCGAGCCGGTGCGCGCAATGCCGGTGACGGCGGAGAAGCTCGCGGTCAATGCGGTGATGGCGGGGTGCCTGCCGATGCATTTTCCGGTCGTCGTGGCGGCGTTCACGGCCATGCTGCGCGAGGAATTTCTGGTGCACGGCGCCACCGCCAGCACGGGCGGCTGTGCGGTGCTGATCATCCTCAACGGTCCCATCCGCCACGAAATCGGCGCCAGCGGGGGCTTCAATGCGATCGGCAACAGTGATCGCGCCACCGCCGTCATCGGGCGCGCCATCCGGCTGGCGCTCATCAACATTCTCGAGGTGCGCCCCGGCGGCATCGACCGCTCGACGTTGGGTCATCCGGGCAAGTTCAGCTACTGCATCGCCGAGGACGAGGAGGATTGCGCGTGGCTGCCGTTGTCGGAGACGCGCGGCATCCCGGCCGGGTTGTCGGCGGTCACGGTCATGGCCGCGCAAGCACCGCGCCAGTTCATGAACGAGTGGACGACGAAGCCGGAAGAGATTCTGGAGACGTTCGCCGCTGAAATGCGCGCCAATCTGCGCCATTACTCGATTTATGCGGGCAATTACGCCATCGTCATCCCCAAGCAACTGCGCGACCACCTGCACGCGGCGAACTGGAGCAAGGCTGATATCGCCCAGTTTTTATTCGAGCGCGCCCACATCCATCGGCGCGAGTGGGCCGATGTCGGCAAGGGTGCGGTGGTGCGCGATCGCGGCGACACGGTTTATGCAGCGCTGGAGTCTCCAGAACAGCTCCTGGTCATCGCCGCTGGCGGCCCAGCCGGCGGGTTCGGGTGTGTCATCCCGCCGTGGCTCGGGCACAAAAGCCGCGCCGTGACCGTCGCTATCGACGCGTGCCTCGACTGCGGGCCGCCGAAGGCGTAGACGCGAAGCAATCACCCAGCAACGGAGGCGATCATGGCGAGGACGCTTATTTCATCGGGGTCGAGTTTCGAAGCGGAGGCGGCCTATTCGCGCGCCGTGGTCGACGGGGATTGGATTTTCGTCGCCGGCACCACGGGCTTCGACTACACCAAGATGACGATCGTCGAGAATGATGTCGTCGCCCAATGCGAGCAGACGCTGGCCAACATCGAGGCCGCCCTGCGCCAAGCCGGGTCGAGCATGGCCGACGTCGTTCGCGTGCATTACCTGCTGGCGCGGCGCGAAGATTTCGAGTTGTGCTGGCCGACCCTGCGGCGCGTCTTCGGTAACGTGCGGCCCGCCTCGACGATGTTCGTTGCGGGGCTGGCGGAGGAGCGCATGCTGATCGAGATCGAAGTGACGGCCCGCCGGCAATCCTGACAATCGGACACGCGTCACGAAAGGAGTCCCATTCATGGTTCTGCGCGTTCTCGACCCGACGAGTGAAGCCACTTCGCCACTGAGCCTCTTGGCGCCGCGCCTCGCCACCCTCGAGGGCAAGACGGTGGGCTTCATCTCCAATGGCAAGGAGGGCACCAAGGTCTACTTCGGCCACCTCGCCCGTATGCTGAAAGACGACTGCGGCGTGGCCGATGTGATCGTGCGTGTGAAGTCGAATTACAGTGCCCCGGCCGACGCCTGGATCGCCGAAGAGATGCGGCTCTGGGATGCGGTCGTCACTGGCATCGGGGATTGAGGCAGCTGCTCATCGTGCAGTCTGCACGACTCGATTGCTGCGGAAAAAGCCGGGGTCCCGGCCATTGGCGTCATGACGACCCGGTTCGCCAGTGCGGCCAACCTGATGAGCCGCGTGCTCGGCATGCCGGACTACCCCTTCATCACCATCGAGCATCCCATCAGCTGCGCCAGTGATGGCGACCTGCGTCGCGCCGCGCGTGCCACCATCGAGGCAGGGCGAGGACTGCTGACTCAGAGATAATCGGAATATCTGCTGGCCGACACGGTCTGTCTTCAAGTCAGATCGAAGCCAGACGGCCGTTAACCATGGTATTCCTTGCCTTATTGACGTCACAATCTCCGACTGTTGTCGCTGCTACCGCCAGGACGGGCAGGGATGATCCTGCCACTTCAATCGAGGGACGCGAACAGGTTCTGGCAGGGTGACGGGGACTAGGGGACGACGGGGGATAGGTGGCACGGCCACTCCACTCGCGCTTTCTTACAACGGCTTGTCTCATAGGACGCAAGCGACCCGTCTCCGAACCGCGTCGAGCAATCGGAGATAAAAGTAATGCGTACTCTCGTTCAAACGCTGTGCGTTGCGTCGTCGGGGATCTTGCTTTTGGCTGCTGCCCCTGCGCACGCCGAGATCGGCGAGGGCCGTAGCTGGCCGTCGAACGCCTTCATCGGCCAAACATCGGATCAGGTTGCCCGGGGAACCAAAACCAAGACGAGCGGCAAAGCCCGTAAAAATTCAATCAAACACGTGGCGTCGGCGGCAGGTAGCCTGGGTGGGGGTAGCGTCGGCATCGCATCGTTCTACTGGCAGGGGCAGCGGGTTGCGTCCGGTGGCTGGTTCAATCCGAGCGCCATGACGGCTGCCCACAAGACGCTCCCCTTCGGCACCAAGGTTCGTGTGACCCATCTGGGCAACGGCCGCTCGGTCGACGTCGTGATCAATGATCGTGGCCCCTTCATCGCGGGCCGCATCATCGATCTTTCGAAGGGTGCTGCAGGCGTTATCGGCATGCAGGGCCAAGGGCTGGCCAACGTGCGTATGGAAGTTTTGGGCCGCTGAAGATCACGATCACGACGGCGGCGCTCGGACCCGATGGGACCCGGTGCCGCCGTCGATGGACGCTCTGAACGCCGCACTGTTCCGACCGCCACCCGCAGGTTAAGCTCTGAGGACAGAAGGGCTCGCAGCGGAAGGCGATAAGCGATGCAGGAGACCGCGCGTGTTGGTGCGCGCTTGAAATTCGGCACCGCAATGCGCGATCCGATGACCATTGCGGTGTGCGCGCTCGGCATCACCCAGATTACGGCCTGGGGCGTGAGTTTCTATTGTCTGGGCGTGCTCGCTGGGCCGATCGCGTCCGATATGGGATGGAGCCGAGGCTTCGTTTTTTTAGGCTTCACGGTCGCCCTTCTCGTGATGGGCGTCGTGTCGACGGGCGTCGGTCGCGCGATCGATAGCCTCGGTGGACGCATCGTGATGACTATTGGCACGGCGATCGTGTCGGCGGGTCTTTATGCGCTCTCGCTGGTCGCGGACCAAACCGGTTACCTCGTCGCCTGGGGCCTGCTCGGTTTCGGCATGCGGCTGTCTCTCTACGATGCGGCCTTCGCCACGCTCGTCCAGGTGGCGCCCACACGCGGCCGCAAAGCGATTTCGTACCTCACCCTCTTTGGGGCCTTTGCGTCGTCGATATTCTGGGTGATCGGGCATTTCCTGAATGACGCCGTCGGCTGGCGCGATACGCTCGCCATCTTCGCCCTCATCAATCTCGTGGTCTGCCTGCCTTTGCATTGGTTCGGATTGGCGCGTCGAGAAGCGCCGCTTTCAGCGACGCAGGCTGCGGGGGCTGCTTCCGGCTCCGCCCCAACGGTCGAGGGCCCTGTTCTGGAAGGGCGGCGGCGCGCCATCGGCATCGGATTGTTCGCCGTCATCATGTCGCTCAACGGGTTCGTGTTCGGCGTCATCTCCGTGCAGCTCGTGCCCGTCCTGGAAGCGACCGGCTTGGCGACGGCGACGGCCGTTTGGATCGCCTCCCTGAAAGGCGTCGCGCAGTTCGGCGGGCGCGTGGTTGAGATCGTGCTCGGCCAGAACCTGCGCGCGATCACAGTCGCGCGGATCGCGATTGCCGTTCTGCCGTTCTCCCTCGTGCTGCTACTGCTCGGCACGGGTAGTTTCGTCACCGTTTTGGCGTTCACCTTGCTGATGGGCGCGTCGCAGGGTGTCTTGACGATCGTCAGGGGCGCCGTGCCGCTGGCACTCTTCGGCGCCAAAGGCTACGGCGCCGTGCTCGGCGTGATTGCCACGCCAATTCTGCTGGTCAACGCGTTCTCGCCGACGGTCTTTGCCCTCATGGTGGACCATTGGGGGTGGCATTCGTCCGAATACGTGCTGCTCGTCAGTGCGACCGCCGCGTGGCTCGCCATCGAGCTGATGTCGCGATGGTACGATCGCAATCGCCATGCCGCATCCGCCACGCCCTGAGCGCGCTTACACCTGAACCTGGGTGCCGACCTCGACCACGCGGTCGGTGGGAATTTTGAAGTACTCGGTCGCGTCCTGAGATTGATGTGTCAGCCAAATGAACAGCCGCTCCTGCCATCGCGGCATCGACGTTTTGGTCGTCGCCTTCAAGGAGCGGCGGGAGAGGAAAAACGACGTTGCGGGGAAATCCACCTTCAGATCCCGCCGTCGACAGTGCTCGAAAATCTTCGGCACGCTGGGCGTTTCCATGAAGCCGTAATGCGCGATGACCCGGATGAAGCCATCCGACAGTCGTTCGATCTGCACCCGTTCGTGCCGGGGCACGCGTGGTCGATCTTCAGTCCGGATGGTGAGCACGATGTTGCGCTCGTGCAGAACGCGGTTGTGCTTGAGGTTGTGCAGGAGGGCGGTTGGGGCCGACTCGGGGTCCGCAGTCAAAAACACGGCCGTTCCGGCGACTTTATGGGGTGGTTTGCTCTCCAGGTGGCGAATGAGCCAATGGATGTCTGCCTCGTTTTTCTTGGTGATGCGCGTCAGCACCTTCGAGCCATGCACCCAGGTGAACATGATGAGACTGATCCCCAAGCCGATCACCAGCGGGAACCAGCCGCCATCGAGCACTTTCAGCATATTGGCCGTGAAGAAAGCCATTTCCAAAGCAATCAGCGGCACGATCAGCAGCAAAACGCGCCACAACTGCCATTTCCACAGTTGCCAGATCACGAAAAACGCCATCGCGGTGTCGATGATCATCGTGGCGGTCACGGAGATGCCGTAGGCCGAGGCAAGCGACGAGGAATTGCGGAAGATCGTCACGACGATGAGAACGCCCACCAGCAGGAGCCAGTTGACCCGGGGCAGATAAATTTGGCCCGCCACACTCTCGGAGGTGTGCTTGATCATGAACCGCGGCATCAGGCCGAGCTGAATGGCCTGCCGGGTGATCGAAAAGGCTCCGGTGATG